>JALZMD010000283.1 GCA_030858375.1 Chloroflexota bacterium | reverse complement strand
CGTCGCCATTCTCGAAAAGACAGATTTCGATAGATGTCGCATGTTGGGAATACACCGCGAAATTTGTGCCGTCACCCTGCCATTGCGCACCCAACGGGTACGGCGCGCCTGGCCGGAGACCGCGATCCGGAAGTTGATCGACCATTGACCGCAAAGACTCCTTACAGCGTGTATGTTCGAGTTGGGTGACCGCGGAAAAGTGGTTTAATGGGTCGATTCGACCGGAATGTCGACACTTTGCGTATTTTCTAGGAGATGGACCTGGATCAGCTCAAACACTTCGCTGTTCTCCAGGAACTGTTCCTGAACGATTTGGGCAGCGGTTGCCGCATCATCGACATCCACCTCGGTGGTGTGTTCTTCCCCGCCAATCTGATACCGAACTTCGTACTTCATTGCGCTCTTTCTTGGTCACATGAAAGACGGCGTACGTCTTCCTCTTCAATCCACCGGGGATTCAGTGCGTGGTCACAGGGACAACATTTAGTCAGTTCAAGGCTGCGTTATCGTCCATTCCTATCTTACGATGCTGTGGCAACATACCGCCGGACGCGTCGCCGGTGAGGATCAGAATCCTTGCCGTGCCGGTCAGATGACGAAATCGCCTGCTTGGCCCTGTCACTGGTGTCTGGGATCCGGGCCCGTTGTACCATCGTGGCAACATCGGACAGCGGCCACCTGGCAGAGGCGATGGGCGCCCACGGAAGGAGCATCCTCATTTGACGCATATACCAACGGAAGCTCCCAGCAGCATCCTCATCGAACATGTGCTGCCGCAGGTAGACTGCGGACGATATCCCATCAAGCGCGAAGTCGGCGACCGGATCGACGTCAGCGCCGACATTTTCAGGGACGGCCACGACAAGATTGCGGCCGTTCTCCAGTACCGAACGCGGAAGGAGTCGGCCTGGCGCGAAGCCGAGATGCGGTTCATCGACAATGACCGGTGGGCCGCGAGTTTCACGGTTGACGAGAACACGACCTACCACTACCGGGTGGAGGCTTTCCCCAATCTCGTCGACTCCTGGCTGGACGAGATCGACAAGAAACTCGGCGCGGATCTGAACATCGCAAGCGAGTTGCTCGAAGGACTGCACATCTTCGACGAGATCGCATCGAGGGCAGCGGGGGAGGACCTCACCGTCATCTCCATGGCGATTGCTCAAGCCCGGACAGCTGATACCCAGCAACGGGCGGTCGACATGCTCCGGGAGGAACCGGTTCGAGCCGCGTTGCGCAACAATCGCTCCAGAACCGGCCGAGCGACAAGCGCCGAGCTGGATGTAACCGTGGATCGCATTGCCGCCCGATTTACCGCCTGGTACTCGATGTTCCCGCGCTCAGCGGGAACGGTTGCTGGCCAGAGCGCTACCTTCCACGATGTCGAGAACCAGTTGCCGCGCATTGCCGGCATGGGCTTCGACGTGCTGTACTTCACGCCGATCCACCCGATCAGCAAATCCAAGCGAAAGGGCCGGAACAACTCCCTGATTTCGGTAGAGGGCGACCCCGGTGTTCCTTACGCGATCGGGAGTGACGAAGGCGGACACGACGCCATCCATCCCGAGCTGGGGACGCTGGAAGATTTTCGCCACCTTGTCGATGAGGCGGCGAAATACAACATGGAAATAGCGCTTGATGTCGCACTTCAGGGGTCGCCGGAGCACCCCTGGCTCAAGGAGCACCCCGACTGGTTTTATATCCGGCCCGACGGAACCATCAAGTTCGGCGAAAATCCGCCCAAGAAATACGAAGACATGTATCCCCTCAACTTCCAGAGTGACGCCTGGAAGGAGATTTGGGACGAGATGTTGCGGATCATCCTGTTCTGGGTTGACCAAGGCGTGAAGACGTTCCGGGTCGACAATCCCCACACCAAACCGACCGCCTTCTGGGAATGGCTCATTGGGCAGGTTCGTGCCGAACATCCGGAGGTGATCTTCCTTTCAGAGGCATTTACCCGGCCAAAGGTGATGAAAGCGCTCGCCAAAGCCGGATTTGGCCAGAGCTACACGTATTTCACCTGGCGCAACTTCAAGCAGGAGCTCCGTGAGTACGGTGAAGAACTGACGCAAACGGAGATGAAAGACTTCTTCCGCGCCAACTTCTTCACCAACACTCACGATATCCTGCCACCCATCCTGCAGGATGGAGGGACGCCTGCCTTCAAGTTTCGCCTGGTCCTGGCCGCCACCATGTCCTCGGCCTACGGGATCTACAGTGGCTACGAACTTTGCGAGAACACGCCAGTTCCTGGCCGGGAGGAGTACCTCAACTCCGAAAAGTATGAATACAAGGTGTGGGACTGGGACCGCCCGGGAAACATCTCGGGCTATGTGAGCCAGGTGAACGCGATTCGCCGCGAACACCCTGCCCTTCACGAGTACGACAACCTGCGATTCGTGGAAACGTCCGACAACAACGTGCTTGCGTACTACAAGGCAACGGAGGATGGTACGGACATCGTGCTCGTCGTCGTCAACCTGGACCCGTTTCACACGCACGAGAGTTCTCTCTCGCTGCCACTGGAGCAGATGGGTGTCGAGCCTGATGGACAAATCCGGAGTCACGAACTTCTTTCGAACGAAACCTTTCTATGGACCGGCGGTGACCAGCGGGTGCGGCTCGATCCCGAGCACAACCCAGCCATGATGTTCAGTCTCCATGAATGGGAGCATCATAACTTCGTCGAGCCCGACAGGTAGTTTCATCGGGTACGACGCGCTAGGTATTTGCGCCCGCGGATTCGCGGGCTTGATGAATGGTGGAGGTCGGCATGCTGAACCGCGACGAATTGTGGTTCAAGGACGCGGTGTTCTACGAGGCGCCAATCAAGTCGTTTTTCGACTCCACCGGCGATGGCATCGGTGACCTGGCCGGCATGACCGAGCGGCTCGACTACATACGAGACCTCGGGGTGGATTGTATCTGGCTCCTGCCCATGTATCCTTCCCCCGGCCTGGACGACGGCTACGACATTTCTGACTTCTACAGCGTGCACACCGACGTTGGCACGATCGAGGACTTCCGGTTGTTCATGGACACGGCTCACTCCAAGGGACTCCGGGTGGTGGCCGACCTGGTGATGAACCACACCTCTGATCAGCACCCGTGGTTCCAGGAAGCCCGATCGAATCCGGAATCACCCTATCGGGATTACTATGTCTGGTCGGACGACCCGGAGCAATACGCCGGGGTCCGGGTCATCTTCACCGATACCAACGTGTCCAACTGGACCTACGACCAGAAGGCCGGCCAATATTTCTGGCACCGTTTCTTTTCGCATCAGCCCGATCTCAACTATGAGAGCCTGGACGTCCACCGGGAGATGCTCGATGTCTGCCGGTTCTGGCTTGAGCTGGGTCTTGACGGTTTTCGCTGTGACGCCGTTCCTTACCTTTACGAACGTGAAGGCACGATCTGCGAGAACCTGCCCGAAACCCACGAGTTCCTGGCGAAACTCCGCCGCGTGGTTGACGATGAATTCCCTGGAACCGTTCTACTTGCCGAGGCGAACCAGTGGCCCAGCGACGTCGTGGAGTACTTCGGAAGTGAAGAGGCGCCGGAATTCCACATGGCGTTCCACTTTCCGTTGATGCCGCGTATGTACATGGCGATGCGGCGCGAGATGCGCACGCCCATCGTGGAGATCATGGAATCGACTCCGGCGATCGCCGAGCACAGTCAGTGGGCCATCTTCCTGCGCAACCATGACGAACTGACGCTAGAGATGGTGACCGACGCCGACCGCGACTACATGTACTACGAGTATGCGAAAGACCCGCGGATGCGGATCAATGTGGGGATTCGCCGTCGGCTGGCGCCTTTGCTGGACAACGGGCGGCGGCAGATCGAAATGATGAATTCACTGCTGTTTTCGATGCCTGGTTCACCCGTTCTCTATTATGGTGACGAAATCGGGATGGGCGACAACATTTACCTTGGTGACCGCAACGGCGTGCGCACGCCGATGCAATGGTCAGGCGATCGTAACGCAGGATTCAGCCGGGCGGACTGGGCACGACTCTATTCGCCGGTAATCATGGATCCGGTCTACGGCTACACCGCGGTCAACGTTGAAGCACAGACTCGGATTCCCACTTCGCTCCTGAATTGGATGAAGCGCATGATCGCCGTGCGGAAGCGCTACAAGGCGTTTGGGCGCGGCTCGATTCGTTTCCTGCATCCCGAGAACCTGAAGGTACTGGCGTACCTTCGGGAGTGGGAGGGTGAGGTCATCCTCTGTATCGTCAACCTGAGCCGATTCGTGCAGTTCGCGGAACTCGACCTCGGGGAGTTTCACGATTGGCAACCGGTGGAACTGATCGGGGAAATCAGGTTCCCAAAGATCGGGGAGTTGCCATACTTCGTTACCCTTGGTCCACATGCGTTCTACTGGTTCCGGCTGGAGCAGGACGTTTCCCATTGACCCACCTCGTGACGGGACGATAGCGTGTGAGCATCAAGTCATGGATAACCGAACAACCCGACGGCCTCCTCGACCTACTGGTGAGTCAGCGATGGTTCGGAGACAAGTCGCGGACGCGCAGGGCGATGCATCCGTCACTGATCCTCGAATTTGCACATGACGGCCATCAGTTCGGATTGCTCCAGGTCGTGTTCGAGTTCAGCGAAGGCCCGGCGTCGACGTACTTCGTGCCAATCATGCATCGGTCGGATGATCACTTTGTGGATGCCTTGCATGATCCCTCGTTCCTGTCCTGGATCGCGGAAGGGTTTGACAGCGATCGCTCCCTGATCACCGCGACTCCGGATTCCGGGCGGTTGTTTTGGTCTGTTTCGGGAGCCGATCACGCATCGTCGTGGACAAGCCGGTCCCCAAGGGTGCTCGAAGGCGAACAAAGCAATACCTCGGTGATGTTCGGCACGGAAGCGATCGTCAAGGTGTTTCGCAAGCTGCAGCCGGGAGTGAATCCCGACTCCGAAATCGTGGCGTTCCTGTCCGATCACCATGCCTTTCCTCACGTTCCCACGTACCTGGGGTCGATCATCCTGGAATCCAATGGCGATCAAGAACCGATCGAGCTGGCGGCAGTCCAGGGATTCGTGTCGAACCAGGGCGATAGCTGGCGGTGGTTGCCAAAAGCCTTGGGCGATTCAACCGCCGAAGATCGGACTCGCCTCCTCACCTCAATCCGGACCCTCGGAACCCGGACTGGCGAGTTGCACGTCGCCCTTTCGGACGATGATGGCGTGGAGGAGTTCGCATCGATCATCATCGGCCATCCAGAAGTGGACGCGATCGAGGAGCGTCTGGGTCGGGAAGCGCGGAACACGGCGTCGATGCTGCACCGGCAGGGAGCCTGCTCCCACTCGGAATCCGAGGAATTGGCCTCCTCCCTGCTCGCAAGCGTTTCGCACGCGGATGCCCTGCTGGGAACGCTGCAGACCCGGGTTCACGGCGATTATCACCTGGGACAGGTGCTTCGTGTAGGTGACGATTTCGTGATCATCGACTTCGAGGGGGAACCATCGCGGCCAATGAACGAGCGCCGTCAGACGCATTCGCCGCTCAAAGATGTGGCTGGCATGTTGCGATCGATCGATTATGCAGTGGCGACCGCGACCCAACTCAGTACGAGCACCAGTCCCCGAGATCTTTTCGCCTGGAGGGAGGATGCGGAGCGGGCGTTTATCGACGGATATCTGGGGGTCGTCGGCCGTGAAACACAGGCGCTGGTACCTGCCGACCCGCAGGCGTTCGCCGAGGCTCTTGACATCTTCATGATCGAGAAGGCGCTCTACGAAGTCCGCTATGAACTCGACAACCGCCCTGACTGGCTCGAGATCCCATTCGGAGCGCTGCGCCGGATTGGAACAGGCGGCTGAACTGGCCATCGCACCTAGCGCCCAGGGCCGGCAATCACGCGTGTGCTAGAGTGGCCCCACCATGTTAGAAACGCTTGCGCTTGACTCACTGCTGATCCTGATTTTGCTCCTCCTGATGCCGATCGGGTTGTATCGGGGGGGGCTGCGAGAAGTCTGCTCCGCAGCTGGCGTGCTCCTTGGCCTGATTGTTGCGCAGCAGTGGGCGGACCGATGGGGCGGGTGGTTGGCCGATACCACCGGTATCGATGATGGGGTCTCGCGGTTCATGGTGGCGGTTGCCATTCTCGTGCTTTTCGCGGGCCTCATCGGGTATGCGGCGGCATCCGCTTTTGCCTACTCGCCGGGTCCAGGCGGACGGCTGTATGGCGGACTCATTGCGCTCGCCAGTGGAGTCCTGTTTCTAGGGGCGCTCATCCAGTTCGTCGCGACCTATCTCTACGATGGTGTCTATCCAGATCTCATCCGCCGTGGCTTCGTCTCGCGAGCGCTCTCGGTTGGGTTTGACTGGGTAATACTGGCAGTCTCGGCCGTTGTGCTCCTGGCAATATTGCTTGGGATGATTGTGCGTGAACGCGAAACCGATGAACTGGCAAGCGACGTATCTCGCGATTCGTTGTCCACTGTCCGCCGGCCGGCGGTGGTGCCGGCAATGGCGCCAGAACCGGTCAATCTCGATCCAGCCCGATCTGAACCAGCCAAAGAGGATGTGGTTGCCGCTACCGCCTCTGTCAAGATTCGGGAAGTGCGGCATTGGGAAGAAGCGACACCGCCAACGATGCAGGATCTGCAATCCGGTTGGTCGCGAACGTGGCCGAGTTCGGTTACGGCGGATACCAAGGCAGGTGGCTCTCGACCTGGCGGCAAAGCCCGACGACCACCTCCCCCAGCTGCACAACGCCCGGCAAATCAATCGACGGAAGAGGCGGTCATTCGAGACTGGCTTGCCGAGGACCGGAACACAACTGGCGCTCCGGCCCGATCCACTCGCCCGGTTAAGGATGAATAACCACGGTCAGGGGCCGCTTCCGGACCGCAGGTCCTGAGTCCAATCGGGCAGCTCGATACGGCCATTCCTGATCACAAAATGGGCAATATCCTTTCCGAAGGTGCGCACCAGGAGCCTGGTATCAATAGCGGGTGCGTCCAGAACCAAGCTGCTCAACGCGTCTCGGGCATTGGTCGCAACGACGATGCCCGGAATCGTCCTCCAGAGCCGGACCACATCGCCCGAAGGCGCCATTGCCAGGGTGGCCTCGATATGTCCGTGTTCGGCAATGGAGTCGAGTGTCGACCCCACAGCAATGACCACGCTGCCGATGGTGATGTGGACGATCCACCCTGGGCCGTTGGAGACTTCGCCCTGCCACTGCCCCGCGGGGAGGGGGGCAATGTCGACATCCAGCGCACCGGCATACATTCGGTTGGCGTTCGACAGGGAGACGAAGCGTTGGGAGTTGACCGAGAGCGGCTCCCCATCGAGGTCGACGATCGTCGTCACTGCCCGGCGAGCTCGGAATCCGGACGACAGCAGGTCAAGCGTTTGGCGATCGCCCACAACCACATCGACGTGCTGCCGCAGCAAGCCGCACAGAAGATCGATTGCCGGCTCAGGGCTCTGCTTGAACGTCCCGGCGAGGATGACGATCCGATTCGTCCCATGTTCGAGCAACAGGACCTGCCATTGATCGCTGCCGAGCACGAACAGCTGTGGATGCCGGCCCCGCGCAAGAACCGTCAATCCGGCTGTCCAGCTCGCCCCCGTCAGGGCGCCACCGACGATCAGCGCGGTGAGGCGCCGCCGCGAAATGGGAGTCACTGGATGAGGACCATCCTTCACGTTAGGAACGTTCGGTTGATGAGTGGGGGATCAACGGAGTCAGCCGCGTGCGTGTTGAAATGATCTCGAACATATCGAACCGGCGATCCTCCGGCGCGCGCGCTGACAAGGCATCGCACGCATCTCCGCCTATGACGTAATGCGTCGGTCCCGCCCCGCTGAGGCCGAACCGGTCAACGCCGCTGTCCGCGAGTGCCCGTTGCAACTCCAGCACGCCTGGAACGAGGATCGAGAGTGGCCGACTGAAGGCGTTGGTCAGATCAGACATTGCGGGAATCGAATGGTCATCGACAGCACGTCGGGACCGGCCCGACCGTAAGCCATCGGTCATATCGACCGGATTAATCATCGAATACAGCGTGCGTGTTTTTGCGGGAATGGAACTTCCGGGCAGCAGCAGTGTCACGGGCTGGTCGACTGGTGACAATGACTCAAGTTCAGTGCCGCGGCCACTCGCGAGGGCCGCTGGCCCACCTAGAAAGAACGTGATATCGGTACCAAGCGACCCGGCCAGGTCAAACATGGCTTCCCGGGGGAGAGCATGGCCCGCCAGTTCATTGGCCGCGAGCAGGGCAGCGGCGGCATTGGAGCTGGCGCCACCCAGGCCGGCGGCGACGGGGATTCGTTTTTCGATGGACCACCCAAGTTCGGGACTGCCTGGTACCGCCTGGCGAAACGCAGTGAGGGCCGCCGTGACCAGATTCGTTTCGGCCGGGACATCGGGGAGTTCCGTACCCGAGGGCGGGCCACCGCTGTACACCCGTAGGGTATCGGCGAGTTCAAGCATGACCATGACCGTTCGGATCTCATGAAATCCATCGGGGCGCTTCCCGAGTATTTCGAGTCCCAAATTGATCTTGGCTGGCGCCTCGATCGTCACTACCTGTCGGGAAGTCATTGGGTGGCCACCTTGGCCAATGCGATCCAGTGTTCGAGCGGGACGGCCTGGGGACGAAGTGACGGATCGACCCCGGCCTGTTCGAGCATGGCTTCGGCCTCGGGCTTCGTCACTCCCAGCCCTTGCGAGATGCCATTCGACATCGTTTTGCGTTTGCGCTGGAATGCCATCGTGGCCAGGCGAAACATGGATTCGATCTCAACCGGACTGGCCAGGGGGGTGTCACGAAGTATTAGGCGCACAACCGCTGATTCGACCTTGGGCGGTGGTAGGAACACATCCGGCGGGACGATGAACGACAGCTCAACGTCCGCGAAGAGTTGGGTGGCGAGAGACAGGAGCGAAATATCGGGTGTCGTCGCAATCATGCGCTCGGCCACTTCTCGCTGCACCATGACTGTCATCGTCGCCGGAGGGAAATCGAGTTCCAGAAATCGTCGGATGATGACGTTTCCAGTGCTGTAGGGAAGATTGGCGACCACATGAAACGTGCCCCCTCCGCTAAGCGGTTCCAGTTCAACGTGCCGCGCGTCCCGCTCGATGATTGTGAGGTTCACGACCCCTCGAAAATCCTTCTCCAGGAACGTCACCAGATCGCGGTCGAGCTCAACGGCGAAGACTTTTGCACCACGTCCAAGGAGTTCACGGGTCAAAATACCAAGACCCGGCCCAATCTCCACGACGCGATCGCCTGGCCCGACGACGGCTAAATCGACGATGGCCTTGACAACCTCCGGCTCGACCAGGAAGTTCTGACCCATCGAGCGCGTGGGCGTGATGTTGCGGGATCGCAGGACAGCGTGCCATTGCTCGCGTGAGCGTTGGTCAGGATGCGGGACGGGGAGACTCACGAATTCGGCCTATCTGTATGGATCTGGTTGGTTTGGTGCATACGCTCGAGCCAGGCAAGGCTACACTTCAAGGAATTGTGCGACAACGGTGGCTGGCACACGCTTGACCACTCCCCGAGGATTGTACGGAGACGGCCCGTGACATATTATCGCGATTCCCTGTCGGCACGCGAAGCGAACATCACCTATCACCTGGTTCCGTCAACCTATTGGGACACGTCCAAATCGGCTGAGTGGTACACGCCCGAAGCCTATGAGGCTGATGGGTTCATCCATTGCACCAACGGCATCGATCAGCTCGTCGATGTCGCCAATATGTTCTACGTCCCTGATGCGCGCGAGTTCCGGGTACTTGTGCTCGACATGGGGAACATCAGCTGCGACATACGCTACGATGACGACGCCCAGCTCTTCCCACATATCTACGGCCCGTTGAACACTTCGGCGGTGATTGGCGAATTCCCGGTCCTTCGCGCAGTGGATGGATCCTTTCTCGCGATCACGCAATGACGCTGATATCCTGGACAATTCTGTTCGTGACATATGGTGTTTGATCGCCTCGGACGCTTCTCCAGCCGCCATCGATGGTGGGTGATTGCGGCGTGGGGCGTCCTCGTCCTCGCTGCCCTACCCATTCTGCCCTCGATCGAAGCGCCTCTAAAGGTTGGTGGATTCAGCTCGGAGGGAGCGGAGGGCGCACGGACGACGGCACTCCTTGAACGCGAACTGAATTACAGCCCATCGTCGCTCGTGTTGATCTATTCGAGCAATTCGCTCGACGCCGCCTCCGACGATTTCCAGGACCAGGTCGCGGCGTCGATCGACAAGATGAGGCGGTTGCCCTACGTCGAGGATGTAATCCTGCCGTCGCTCGACGAGGCACTTGTCGCCCCCAGCGGCGAAGTGGCCTACGCCATCATCGGACTCAACCTGCCGCCAGAGGAAGCCCAACGCTATGTCCCGGAGGCTGAGGCGGCGATCTTGCCACAGCCGGACCTGGAAGTTATCGTCGCTGGTGCACCCGCGTTCTATGCGGACATCGAGACCGCCAGCCAACGAGACCTGCGACGCGCCGAGTTCATCGCCCTGCCATTCGCCTTGATCGCCCTGCTCCTGGTGTTTGGCACGGTCGTGTCCGCGCTCGTCCCGCTTATCGTCGGTTGCGTTGGGGTCGGGGTGGTCCTGCTCTCGATCTACTGGGTGGCGCACATCACGGATGTCAGCATCTTCGCGCTCAACCTGGCGACGATGCTCGGGCTTGGCCTGGCGGTGGATTACAGCCTGTTCGTAACCAGCAGGTTCCGGGAAGAACTCAATAGAAATGGTGGTGACGTCAGCGAGGCGGTGGTGACCGCCGTCGCACGGGCCGGACGGGCCGTTTTCTTTTCCGGCCTGACCGTGATGATCGGTTTGGCGGGACTTGCGATCTTTCCCCTCATGTTCCTGCGATCAATCGGGATCGCTGGGGTGATTGTGGTCGCCGTTTCAACGCTGGCGGCACTCACCCTGCTCCCGGCAGTGCTCAGCATCATCGGCAGCCGGATTGAGCGGTGGCCGATTGGACCGCTCGGGCGACGGAATCGGCGCGAAGTATCGGATACGGGATTTTGGAGCACGTTGGCATCGGGCGTGATGAAGCGACCAGTGGTGGTAGCGCTCCTCACGATCGGCGTGCTGCTCACGTTTGGCTGGCCATTTACCCACGCGAACATTTCGTCACCTGATGCGACAATCCTGCCGCAGGACCTGCCAAGTCGCCAGGGATATGACCTGTTGGCCGAGCAATACAGTGGCGGGGAAATTTCGCCGTTCGTGATCGTCATCGAGTCCGACGACGGAAACATGACCGATCCGTCCAATCTCCGGGTAATCGAGGGACTGGCAGCCCAACTGGAAGCAGATGCGCGGATCGACCGCGTCCAGAGCGCGCTCACGATTCCCGGTGCTGCCGGCAACCTGACGCCAGCCGCTCAGGTTGCCGCCCGCCAGCTTCTGGAGGGCACCGGCACCGATACCCAGCTTGGCCGGTTTCTGAGCGATGACGTGGCCGTCATCTTTGCCTACCCGGTAGAACCGGCGAACGACCCGCAAAACAAGGAACTCCTGGCGCAGCTCCGGAATATCAACCTGCCCGATGGGCTCAACGTGTCGGTTGGCGGGGGCACCGCCGAAATCGTGGACGTGGTCGATACGATTTACCGGGACTTTCCGCTGGTGGCAACGGTCATCGTGGTGTCAACCTACCTGATCCTGCTTGCACTCTTCCGGTCGGTCTTGCTACCAATCAAGGCGATCCTGATGAATGTCCTGTCGATTCTGGCGTCCTACGGAGCGCTGGTCTGGATCTTCCAGGATGGCAACCTGCATGAACTTCTCGGGTTCACCCCACAGGGGTTTGTCGAGGCATCGCTGCCGGTGATCATGTTCTGCGTCCTGTTTGGTCTCAGCATGGATTATGAGGTGTTCCTGCTCAGCAGGATCCAGGAAGAGTGGGAGCGAACCGGTGACAACGAACGGGCCGTCGCCGTGGGCTTGCAGCGAAGCGGACAGATCATCACCAGTGCCGCGCTCATTGTCGTGGTGGTGACTGCCTCATTCGTCTCCGCGGATGTCGTGCTCGTCAAGGCGCTGGGGCTTGGCATTGCGCTGGCTGTGGCACTCGACGCGACCATTGTGCGGGCTTTGCTTGTACCGGCAACGATGAAGTTGTTGGGACACTGGAACTGGTGGATTCCGCGATGGCTCGATCGGTTGTTGCCGGCCTCGCGCCCGCTTGATCACTAGGCTGTGCGGAAGGTCAGTGGACCCCTTCCGGTCCGGGATCATGGGGTACACTGTTGCGTCGGCTGGTTCGTTCGTTGGCTGGACGTTCGATAGCGGAACCTGGTTGGAACCATCACTTGGCATGCATTCCTGTTCCCCAACCTGAACGCGCTCTTGCTTCACTCCAACGCCCGACAATCCGTCACCTGCAACATGAATAGTTTGTACACAACAAGCGCCAGGCGTTCTCGAAAGCGGATTTCACTGTGGAGCCGGTCCAACCGGCGACGGGTGCGTGGTCCGGACCGTGGCCCCAGCGAGATGCCTCAGTCGTGAACGGGATTCAACGGCGAGGGAGTTGAGTGGTTTGGCAATAGACCAGGTCTTTACCGGCACCTGGAGAGAGTTCTCCCGCTTCAGTTGGCGGTGGCTGAGTATGGCAGTATTTCCCATGGACGACCGAGAGCAACCCAACACATTCGTCTGGAAGCAGGGCAAGGACCTTGTGACCGTGAGCAAGGCAGGCGATTCCTGGCAAGTCTCTTGCCTGACTCAAGGCAAGTTGATGGGGCCCCGGCTGAAGGTGTACGAGGCTGTGCATCGACAGGCCAAGTTTGCTGCATGGGACGTGATGGCGAAAGTCATATCCGTGTCCCACGATGAAGAGCAGGGCGTTGAGGTTGCGGTGCAGGCAGCACAATGGATGCGACGGTCCGAGGCCACGAACGGCTCCACGCGTCGTGCCTGAACTGCCAGAGGTCGAGACCGCAAGGCGTCACATCGAACGCGACCTCATCGGCAAGCGACTGCTCTCGGTGGACAACCGGTTGCCAAAACTGATGCGCGACTCACCACTTGCGGAGCTGACAATGCTCCAGGGGGCGGTGCTGGTGTCGGCGCGACGGCGAGCGAAGGTACTGAGCCTTGCGTTCGACAACGATCTCTCGCTCCTGATCCATCTCAAGCTTTCGGGCCAGATCTCCATCCACCTCCCGGGTGGAAGACAGGTCGGCGCCGGTCATCCGGTTCCCAAGCCTGACGGTCAGTATCCGCACAGCGCAACGCACGTCGATTTCATCTTTGACGATGGCACGATTGCCTACTTCAGCGATGTCCGGCAGTTCGGCTGGCTGCGACTGATGCCCTCAGAGGACATCGACGCGGCACTAGCCCTGTTCAAGTTCGGCCCGGAAGGAACCGGTGACCTTGACGTGATTGAGCTGGGCAAGGTATTCGCGCGGCGTGGAATACCGGTGAAGACACTTCTGCTCGACCAATCGTTCGTTGCCGGCCTGGGCAACATTTATGTTGATGAGGTGTTATTTCGTTCAGGTGTGCATCCCTCGCGGCTGGCAAACTCCCTGAAACCGAAACAGGTGCGAGCCGTTCTGGGCAATGTGCCGCCCGTACTGGCCGAGGGCATCGCGATTGGCGGAGCCAAGATTTACAACCATCGCGCGCACCCGATCAACGGGTTTCCGGCGGTACATGCTCGTGCAGGTGAGCCGTGCTTCGTGTGCGGAGCCGCCATCCTCAAGATCCGGGTTGGGGCCCGTGGCACGTACCTTTGCCCGCGGTGTCAGCCGGCACCGAGGAAGAAGTCGCCGTCAATTTTCGCTCGGAGACAGCCGGCGGAAGCATGACCGAATGCCCGGTCCGACCGTGGGCCGGGCGTTCGCATTTGGCACGACCATGGCGTCTACGGACGAAAGTCCGAGGCTGGCGTGATCGTCCTGACGAACCCGGCGATCAGCCTGGCGGCGTCCACCAGATCCTTGAGGCTGATGACCTCGTTCGGGCTGTGCATGTAGCGATTGGGAATCGAGACGAGGCCAGGGGCGACGCCAGCACCGGAACGCAGCATCGCATCCGCGTCGGTGCCGCTGGCACGGCCTGCCGCCTGGATCGGCGTGCTGATCTCAAGTGCGACTCCCGCGTCGCGCAGTCCGGCAAAGACGCGTGGGTTGATTGACGAGCCACGGGTCAACACGGGACCGCCGCCCAGCTTGACGTCGTTGTCCGTCTTCTTGCCTGACCCCGGATAGTCGGTGGCGTGGGTGACATCGATCGCGATCCCAACCATCGGCTTGACCCGGAACGAGAGGTGCAGGGCGCCCGACATGTTGATCTCTTCCTGGGTGGCGGCAACTGCAACGACGGAAATAGCCGGCCGATCATCCGCCAGGAGCCGGAGCGCCTCCAGGGCGACGAAGGCGCCAACCCGGTTGTCGATGCTGCGCGACACCCACAGGTCGTCGGTCAATTCGAGTGGCTCGACGTCGAGCACGATGGGATCGCCGATCTGCACCCGATTAAGCGCCTCGGCCTTGTTGGCGGCGCCGACGTCTACCCAGAGATCGCTGACTTCGGTAACCTTTTGGCGGTCGGCCGGCTTCAGCAGGTGCGCCGCCTTTTTCCCGATAACGCCTCGGACCTCCCCGGTCTCCGAGGCGATCAACACACGCTGGCCGACCACGACCTGGTCGTCCCAGCCGCCGATCTTGTCGAACCAGATGAACCCTTCATCATCGACGTACGTGATGATGAACCCAATCTCGTCGATATGGCCTTCGATCACGACCGAAGGACCTTCAGGCTGACCGAGCCAGGCGTAGGAGTTTCCAAGTACGTCCCAGTCGACCAGATCAGCGAATGTGCCCGCTTCGTCACGCCACACCTTGGCCGGTGCCTGCTCGAAGCCCGACGGTCCGGGACTTTTGAGCAGGTTCTTGAGAAAGTCTTTCCTGGCTTGTTCCATGCGCTTGTACGTCTCCTCGAAAAATCGGCGGCGGCGGAAAATGGTTCGCGGCAAGCGTACCATCGCGCTTCGAGGTTGACATTGCGCGGTGCGTCGCGTATCGTCCGATTCAGTTGAATACACGTAACAGCGATGATCGGAACGAGTAGGCATCGTCCACGCGGATCGAAGCGAACCGGGAATAGTGGGAGCCCGGTGTGAAGCGGATGTCGAATGGATCCAGGAGCTGGGCCCCGAAACACACCTGGTGTGAAGTAGACGGCAACGGTGTCTCCGCCGTTATCTGGAGCCTCGTATCGGAGACGCGTTTTTGCGGAGCCCGTACGGTTTGAGTGGGCAATGCACGTCATTGCCAAAGAGGGTGGCACCGCGGAACGGCTTCAGGCCTCCGTCCCTTGTGGATGGAGGTTTTTTGTTGCCGTTTTTTCGTTGCTGTCGAACGGAAAGAGTCGCCAATCATGGTTGCACAAACGGACGGTATGCGGTCCATTCGCGAACGGGGCATCGTCCCGACGCTTGAAGAATTGCGGGAGCGCCTGCCAAACCTGGACAAGGGCATGCGCACCATCCCCATCTACCGCGAGATCCTGGCCGACCTGGAAACACCGGTCTCGGCGTACCTCAAGATCAGCGACGGGCTGAAGAAGCCCGGCTTCATCCTCGAGTCGGTCGAGGGCGGAATTCGGATCGCCCGATATTCGTTCATCGGCGCCGACCTGTTATCGACCCTGACGCTTCGGGATGGAGTGGTGACCCAAGAAACGGCAGAGGGCGTTACCGAGTCCGCCTACGACGATCCGCTGGCGGCGCTAGGGGAGGTGCTTGCCAGCTTCAAGTCAGAAGCGGTCGAGCGCCTGCCGCGGTTTACCGGTGGCGCCGTGGGCTATCTCTCTTACGACGCGATCCGACGGTTCGAGCCGCGCGTTGGGATGGCTTCTGGTGCTGGTCTCGGATATCCCGAAGCGCAGTTCCATGTCGCCGAGTCGCTTGTGGTGTTCGATCATCTGGAACGCGTGATGAAGGTCGTCTCGCACGTTCGCGTCGACGGGTCCGAGACGCTCGAAGAAGCGTATTCGCGAGCGGTCGACAATATCGATGGACTCACGGTCCGCCTCCACGGTGAGGTTCGGACCTACCCGATGTCACTGGAGCAGCACCCCGACGCGGTCGTGGATCGATTCCGGCCGAACACGTCCTCCGAGCGCTACCGGGATATCATCGAGCGGGCCAAACACTACATCCATGATGGCGATATCTTCCAGGTGGTGCTGTCGCAACGCGTCGACATCGAGACACGGGCCAACCCTTTCACGCTGTACCGTGCGCTGCGCATGGTCAATCCCTCGCCGTACATGTTCTATCTCGATTTCGGGGATCACCAGGTGGTAGGCGCCTCACCAGAACTTCTTGTGCGGCTGGATGAAGGCATCGTCACCAACCATCCGATCGCCGGGACCAGGCCGCGCGGAGCCACGGTTCGCGAGGACGACCAGCATGCGATCGACCTGATGGCCGACGCCAAGGAGCGGGCGGAACACATCATGTTGGTCGACCTTGGCCGCAACGATGTTGGGCGGGTCTCCAAACCCGGCTCGGTTCACGTACCGAAACTCATGGAGATCGAGCGCTTCTCGCACGTCATGCACATCGTCAGCAATGTCGAGGGCCAAATCGCTGACGGGCTGGACAGCATGGACGCGCTGCGATCGTGCTTCCCGGCGGGAACGGTTTCGGGAGCACCGAAGATCCGGGCGATGGAGATCATCGCCGAACTGGAAACGGATCGTCGCGGCGTCTATTCCGGCGCCATCGGGTACTTCGATTTCGCAGGTGGTATGGACACCTGTATCGCGCTCAGAACGATGGTCATCAAGGACGGCGTGGCTTCGCTGCAGGCTGGCGGCGGGATCGTCGCCGACAGCACGCCGGACGGCGAGTACGCCGAGAGCCACCACAAGATGCGCGCCCTGGTTCGCGCCATCGAGCGTGGTGAACAGATCGAGGCAATGGAAGCGGATGTGGCCGGGAGGGTGCAATCATGATTTTCCTGCTCGACAACTACGACTCATTCACGTTCAATCTCTACCAGGCCCTGACCGGTCTGGGCGCCGAGGTGGAGGTGGTCCGGAACGACCAGGCCACCCCGGAAGAAGTCGCCGGGCGACTGGACGAGATCGACGGTGTGGTAGTCTCCCCGGGCCCCTGCACGCCGAAAGAAGCCGGTATCTCAGTGCCGTTGATCCACCAGTTTGCGGGCAAGAAACCGATCCTGGGCGTCTGCCTCGGTCACCAATCGATTGGTGCGGCGTTCGGCGCCACCATTGTCCACGCGCCCGACCTTATGCATGGCAAGACATCGATGATCAGTCACGATGGCCAGGGTGTGTACGAAGGACTGCCGAATCCCTTCGTGGCGACCCGGTATCACTCGCTGATCATCGAACCGGATACGATACCGGATGACTTCGAGGTCACTGCCCACGCGGATGACGGCGTGGTTATGGGCGTCCGGCACAAAACCATGCCGATCGAAGGCGTCCAGTTCCATCCCGAATCCATCCTGACCACATCGGGCAAGGATTTGCTAGCGAATTTCCTGCAAAGCTGCGGGACGACACCGGATGTGGGCAAGCAACAGCGCGTGTTGGGATATTAGGCCAAATCGATCACTACAATCTGGTAGGGCTGCGGACCTTGTGTCCGCCCTCGACACAAGCGGGCAGGCGGGCCGAACAAGCTTGATGACCCTTCGCTCCTGGCGGATTGGAAAGGCCGAAACATGGCAGTGCAGCCAGAAACCTATGACATACGGGATGCCATTCGAACGGTTGTCGATGGGAACGAACTAACGCTCGAGCAATCGACGGCGGCGATGGACGCGATCATGGGCGGGGACGTGGCCGGATCGCAGATTGCAGCCCTGGCCACAGCGCTGCGGATGAAAGGCGAGACGGTCGCCGAGATCGCTGGGTTCGCCAACGCGATGCGGGATCATTCCCTCAAGGTGGAGGCGGACTCGTTCAACGAACCGCTGCTCGACACCTGTGGGACAGGCGGCGATCACTCGAACACTTTCAATATCTCGACCACAGCAACGTTTGCGATCGCGGCGGCGGGAATCCGGATCGCCAAGCACGGGAACCGGGCGGCGAGCAGCCTGTGCGGCTCCGCCGATTTGCTGGAGGGTCTGGGCGTCCAGGTCGAACTCACTGCCGGCGAGGTCGTGCGGTGCATCGACGAAGTTGGCATTGGATTCATGTTCGCCCCCGCGTTTCACCCGGCGATGCGGTTCGTGGGCCCGGCCCGGCGCGAAATCGGGATCCGCACGATCTTCAACGTCCTTGGGCCGCTGACGAACCCGGCGGGCGCCGGTCACCAGTTGATCGGTGTCGGCCACGCCGGGATCGCTCGAAAGCTGGCGGAGGTCCTGGCCCTGCTTGGCAGTACCCGCGCCGTGCTCGTGCACTCGGAGGAAGGGTTGGATGAAATCGGAG
>JALZMD010000271.1 GCA_030858375.1 Chloroflexota bacterium | reverse complement strand
GGCCTCATGAATGTCGAAGTCAACGGAAAGCGGTTGAGTGACGAGGATATCGTGAGTATTCTTCGCAACTGGACGGCGGGACATGGCACCGTCGCGGCGGGGATAGGGCTCGTGATCCTGCACCTGGCCGAAAACCAAAACGTTCAGCGGCAACTCCGGAACGAACCAACCCTGCTTCCAGCCGCCATCGACGAGATTCTGCGCGTGGATGGCCCGCTCGTCGCGAATCGCCGGACAACGACGCGCGATGTGGAAATCGGTGGCCAGAAGATCGCTGCCGGAGACATGCTCACACTGATGTGGATTGCCGCGAACCGCGACCCGAAGGTCTTCGATGACGCCAACGAAGTCCATCTCGATCGTGATCCGGCGGAAAACTTCCTGTTCGGATGGGGCATCCACCACTGCCAGGGTATCCGTCTCGCTCACCTTGAAATGCGGGTGGCGATCGAAGAACTCCTGGCCCAGACAGACCAGTTTGAGCTCGTGACGTCCGCTCAGCCAAAACGGGATGTCTATCCGAGCAATGGGCTGAGCACAATGACGCTCCGCCTCAGTTGACCCTCGGGTCAGCCTCCAGGCATCCTCAATTCGTACGGGCAGACCTGATTCGACCGCAATCCGCGATTGACAAATTGCGGCGTTGTCGAATCTGTTGTCCGCCCGGATCGCGAAAGCTCAGCAGTCATCTGAACTGCATCTCACTCCTTGCCGGCGGTTGGTCCCCACCCAATCGTCAGCAGGAACGCTCCTTCCTCGACCGTGCGCACTGCGTGCTTGACGCCGGATGCGAGGGAGACGAGTTCACCGGGGCCGAGTTCGCGCTCCTCACCTTCGAACGTCACGGCGAACCGGCCGCGAATGGCGTGGATCTTGATCGGACCCGGCGCCGTATGCTCGTGCAGCGTGATGTCCGCGAGCATCGTCACCAGCACGACCCGCAAGCCGTCGGTCTTGATCAGCGTCTCGGCCCGGCGGCCGGCTTCGTTGTCATCAGGACGATATTTTGCGATCTCGTCATCGATCTTGAATGCGCCCAACAGTGCGTTGTTCATGATTGCCCTCCTCGTGGTATCGAACTGCCGTCGCGGTGATCCGTTGGCCACAGTCCCGGTCGGCTCCGATGGCAGGTGAGATAGGCGAAATGATCGCCATCGCAGCGAGTCGCACGCTGCGCGCCCTTTGGCACGATGACCATCTGACCGGGACCCAAGGCGTGCCAGATACCGTTGAGCTCGACGGATCCATCACCGTCAATGCCAATCATCACCACTTCGACCTCACTATTCAGGTGGCGATCCACGCCCTGCCCAGCAGTGCATGAGATGAGATTGAGATTCAGGTCTTCCCCTTGATGAGACCAGGCCGGTTTCATTCCCATCGCCAGCCGCGCCAGGCGGGGGAGATCTTGCGGGATGGGACTCTCGCGGCTGACGCCCGGCGCTGTCTTGACCACCATGAGCGTGCAGGTCCTTTCTCATGATCAGCGTACGGTTGGACCGGTCATGCCCTGGTCTCTCAGGGTCGTGGCCGTACTTGCCGCACGCTGATTCTGGGCCACAGTTGAAGTACAAATATTACTGCCGCCGCTATTTGCAGGATTGCGGAGACGAACAACATCGTGATTGTGACCGCGTTCCCCTGGCGTGTGCGCTCCAGAGGTTCGCTGCAGATGCGAAGCAGCAACCCAATATTCAGCGCGCTCACAGCTAGCCACGAGAGGCGTTCGTTGTATCCCAGCGGCTGGTCTGGCACGCGCTTCCGAGGCAGCAGCCAGAAGGCGATACCAAGCACGAACTGCAGAAACCAGCCGACAAAGAGCATGTGTCCGTGGCTCGGCGCAAACCACGCCCGCCAGGCGCCTGGCGCCACCCGGTCAACCAGCATCACGCCACCGATGACGAATCCGGAAAGCAGCCAGCCAAGCGAGAGTCGGACCATCACGGCAGTCAGTCGATCCATGCCACCATTTCCTTTTTTGCCCGTTGACCTGGCTCAGGCCGTCGGACGGGAAAATGACTCGAACGGTCCGCGCTCACCGTGTCCCCTGGCCACAACCGGAGCCGGTTGGCTGCCCCGCATGATGACCATGGGTCCCGGATTGTCGACGACCAATCGTGCGGCGACACTGCCGAGTTGGCTCTGGGTGGCGCTACCGAGTCCGTGGGTTGTTATCACCAGCACATCCCCGGGTTGGACCGCCCCCTCGATGGACGCGATCACCGGCCCGTACAGCAATTCAGAGGTTACTGTCACGCCGTCGTTCGCGAGTTGCCGTTCCGCCTGGGTAAGCGCGCCGTGCGCCTCACCCCGGAGCCTGGCGACCATTTCCTCCATCGCGCCGGGATCGTAGGCGTATGCTGGCGGCAACACGCGCGCCGGATCAATAACCATCACGAGCATCACCGACACCCGCAAGCGGCGGGCCAGGCTGGCAGCCACGGGCAGGGACTGGGCGGCGCGCGCCGAGCCGTCCAGAGAAACGAGCAGGCGTGTGATCGGTAGGGAAAACGCCGTGGACCCATCGCCATCGACGTGAAACACCAACACTGGAGTCGGCGAATCCAGCGCAAGTTGCCCTGCCAAACACGAAGAGTCGATCCCTCCACCCGGATGACACGCGGTAGCCATGAGGATGAGATCGGCGTTCCGGCGAGCGGCGGTGGCAGCGATCGCTTTTGGCGCATTCGCCGAGTCCGAGCGCTCGAGCCATTCAAGCCGGGGCCATGCGGTGGCCAGTGCTTGCCGATCGGGTGACGAGGCGTGGACGGTGCCTCCGTCATCGACATGTCCTGCCGTGACCGGCAGCAGCAGCAGGTTGGCTTCCGGTCCGCCGATCGAACCGGCCAATGTGAGCAAGGGATCAATCCCAATCACGCCACCCCACGGGATCAGGATGTTGAGCATAGGGTCAGGTAATGGGCGATGTTGCATATGGATACTCCTGGAATGGACAGAGATGTGATGAGCGAAAAGTTCACGCATTGTGTGCCGAGTCAGGCACAATCACTCCGCCTTGAGGAGGGCAATCGCGCCGTGGGCGGCGTGCCCGAAAGCGTGGTTAACCGCGACGTAGGTACCGGGCTCTTCGACGGTGAACTCGACACAGGCGCCATCGCCAGGCCCAACGCTGATCGTTTGGAGCCCAAAGAGCTCGTTCTTCGGATGAGCATTGATGTAGCCACGATCGAAGATGGCGCCGACGATGTGAAAACTCGACCAGACATTCGGCCCGGCGTTGACGAGGAAGACCCGCACGGGCTCACCCACCCTGATCGGGATCGGGTTGTCCACGTACTGGCTGGCATGCCCGTTGAAGACCACATGGTTCATGAAGCTACCCAGCATCATCGTGCTCATGCTTGGGACCTTAACTGGTTCCTCACTTGTCTCGAAATAGAACTCACTCTGGACGAAGATCA
>JALZMD010000262.1 GCA_030858375.1 Chloroflexota bacterium | reverse complement strand
CGATAGGACCGTTTCGAGGTCTCGCCTCCACGTGTCGAGCGACTGGTTCGGCCAGCCAAAGATGAAATCGAGGCTGACGTTGTCGAAGCCGGCTGATCGCGCATCCTTCAGTGCGGTGAGCACATCGTCTGACTCGTGATGACGTCCAAGCGTCCGTAGTCCTCGGCGGTCCATCGTCTGCGCCCCAATGCTGAGACGGTTGATACCGGCCTCACGGTACCCGGCCAGCCGTTCGGCGGTCAGGCCATTCGGGTTGCACTCCATCGTGACTTCGGCATCCCGGGTGATTTCATGATTGTCGCGACAGGCGGCGATGATGGCCGCGACGTGGGCCGGATCGAGCAGCGATGGTGTGCCACCGCCCAGGAAGATCGTGGCCGCGGGCCGGTTGGCCACGCCCTCCGGTTGGAGGGCCAGCTCGCGTTCGACACACGTCACGTAGCGATCGATCAGGTTCTCTTTTCCGGCATAGGTCGTGAAGTCGCAATAGGGGCAGATATGGGCACAGAACGGAACGTGGACGTAGATCCCGAACGGGGCTTCAGTCGGCAGCGGGGCGGCAATCATTGGATGGTATTACTCGAATCGACATGAAGTCAGCCGGCGGTGTGGGCCGGGACAGTGGTGAGTTCGGTATGAGGCGGTGTCGCCGATGGTGTGGACACTCCGTCGCGGACTTGATCGAAGCGTTGACGATTGGCCCACAGCAACACCGACGTCACGGACCCGATCGCGAAGAAGAGCAGCCAGGTCGCAAGTTGCAACTCATGCTGCTTCCCGTAATCGTACGCGATTCCGCCAAACAGGAAGCCAAAGCCGCCGCCAATCGCTAGCGCCAGGCCACCGATGCCGAAGTAGGTTCCGCGCGCGCCAGGATCGGCAAGGTTGGCGATGACCGTCTCCTGACCGGGTCTGGCCATGATCGCGCCGAGCGAGAACACGGCGGCTGCCACGAGGATGCCGGCGATGTTGGCGCTGAAGCCAACAAGGGCGAGCCCAATCGAGATAACCAGGGTCCCAACGATCAGCAAATCCACGGGCCGGAACCAGCGCTCCAGCCAGCGGGGCACGAAGTAGCCGAGCCCAACTGTGATCGCGGTGTTCACCAGGTAGATCCAGGCGACCGCCGAAGCCGTGCCGGCGATATCGGCGGCAGCCAGCGTGATCGTCAGCGAAAACTGGGCGGTCACGAAGAAGTAGCCGGTGGAGATGGCCAGGAACAGGATGAAATCCCGGTCCCACCAGACCATCCTGAGACCCTCGCTGGCACGCATCGAACCCGTCGATACCCGCATCGATGGAAGGGCCACGACGTTCCAGACGAAGAGAAAAATATAGACCCCGCCACTGGCGAGGGCCACGGCGGCGAAGTCCTGCGTGATGAGGAGTGCCCCAAGTTGCGTGCCCAGCGTGACGCCCAGGCCACTCGTGACGCCGAGGGTCGCGTAGCGGCGCGGCCGTTCGGCGGGTGTCGTCAGGCAGGCCATGGCCGCCGACTTGGGCGCATCGAACATCGCCCCACCGAACCCGGCGAGGGCCATCGTGAGCAATACCTGGAGTGGGGTTTCGGCGAACGCCATACCGCCGAATCCGGCGGCGCGGACGAGTTGCCCGGCACAGATTAAAGGCTTTGGTCCGATCCGATCGCAAACCAGGCCGAAGATGGGGCTGAAGCCCTGCTGGGAAAACTGCCTGACTGCCAGCATGACCCCGATCGTGCCAGCCGCCCAGCCCAGATCATCGACATAATGCACAGCCACGAGGGGGATCAGCAGGAAGAACCCACCCCAGGAAAAGAGGTTCGACACCATCAGCGCGATAATGCCGCGTTGCCGTTGTGAAGCGGTGAGTCCAACGCTATCAGGAATTGGTGACGGTGCGGACGATACCGCCATAATGGGGTTTCCTTGGCGTGAGTCGCGGGATGCTTCCCGCTTCGCCGATTGTTGCCTGAAACCGCAGGCTTCGCAATGGGCCACTCAGGGCCACCGGCGTTCGCCAGCTGTCGACCGCATCGTTCGCCGGAGAACGGCAGTTCAATGCTTACCCCGTGGTCGTTGTTCGAACTGGTCGATCTTTTCGGGGTGTTCGTCGGCGCCTTCTCGGGAGCGTTGGTTGCCCGGCGTCACGGGTACGACATCACCGGCCTGTGGGGTCTGGCGATGGTCACCGGGCTCGGTGGGGGGATTATTCGGGACCTGTACCTCCAGGTCGGTCCACCGCTTGCCTTGACTGAATTCGCGTACCTGCCAGTGGGGGCGCTGGCGACGCTCACCGGCGCGTTCTATGGGAATCGGATCGATCCAACGCGAGGTCCGATCGTGTTTGCGGATTCGATCGCGCTGATCGGGTTCGCCGTGGCGGGGAGCTTGCGAACAATCAATTACGACTTCGGCGCCTGGTCGACCGTGTTGCTGTGGGTGGTGACCGCTGTGGGTGGTGGTGTGATCCGGGACGTCCTCACCGGCGATACGCCGATGGACTTTCGACGCGGCGAACTGTATGCGTTTGCCGCACTCGGGGCCAGCCTGGAGATGGTGCTTGCCGAAGCCGGCGGCGCCTCCCGGGGCGTTATCGT
The DNA here is from genome assembly GCA_030858375.1 of Chloroflexota bacterium. Lineage (GTDB taxonomy): Bacteria > Chloroflexota > Chloroflexia > Thermomicrobiales > UBA6265 > JACCYX01. Next base: position 2,219 of record JALZMD010000262.1, on the reverse strand, counting down.
GCTGGTGGGGTTCGCAGTCGGGCGGTGTCTCCGGTTCGGATCGCTCCGGTTTGGTTGGACTTCGTGGATGCCCCGGTAGCCAGCGCTACCCGACCTACGGCAATTCCTGCGCAAACGGCTCAATCGCGGCCAGCTCCGCATCGGTCAAGGCAGGAAATCGAAGCGCCGCGACGTTCTGCGCAAGCTGGTCCGGGCTGGACGCGCCAATCAAGGCCGAAGTGATCTGCGGCTGACGCAGGATCCAGGTCAGTGCCAGCTGGGCCAGGGTCTGGCCGCGGTCCCCGGCGATGTCGTTCAGCGCCCTGGCCCGTACGAGGTAGGCATCAGTAATCCGCTCCGAGGAGAGCGTTGGACTGGTCGCTGCCCGCGAGTCAGTGGGGATCTGACCACCAAGATAGCGATCGGTCAACAAGCCCTGCGCAAGCGGCACGAAGACGATTGCGCCGACACCTTCTTTTTCGAGAACGGGGAGGAGTCCGCGCTCGATCGTCCGGTTGAACATGTTGTAACTCGGTTGGTGAATCAGCAGGTGGACGTTGTGCGCCTTCAGAGCGTCCGCCATCGCCAGGGTCTGCTCGGGATTGTAGTTGGAGACACCGGCGTAGAGCGCCTTGCCACTCGTCACGGTCGAAGCCAGCGCACCGGCGGTTTCCTCGATCGGCGTCTCGGGATCGGGCCGGTGGTGGTAGAAGATGTCGACATAATCAACGCTCATCCGTTTCAGGCTGGCATCGAGCGAGGCGAGCAGGTACTTGCGCGAGCCATGATCGCCGTACGGGCCGGGCCACATGTCATACCCAGCCTTCGTCGAAAGGATCAACTCGTCACGAAATGGCTGGAAATCCTGCTGGAAGATGGCGCCGAAGTTTTGCTCGGCGGAGCCGTAGGGCGGGCCATAGTTGTTGGCGAGGTCGAAGTGGGTAATGCCAAGGTCGAATGCCCGGCGCAGCGTGGCCCGTTGCGATTCGGGCGAACGTGCGTCGCCGAAATTTTGCCACAGTCCAAGCGAGATCTCAGGGAGGAGGAGTCCGCTGCGCCCGGTGCGGCGGTACGTCATCGAGTCATATCGTTGTGCGTTGGGTATGTAGATCACGGGTGAGTGCTCATCCTCTGGTGGTCCGAATCGGGGTGCAATCGGCTGAGCGTATCACACAGATCGGCGGGGTCAAGCATGCCCTCAGCCAACCTCGAACGAGTGATACCAAACACCTTGTCAATCTCGATAAACGGCGCCTCTCCCTTGTACATCCGGGCCGTCTCGCAGCAGGGCGTCATCCCGCGAGATTCTACCAGGTGCATTGCCGCGTGGTTCGACTGCGGAATGTCGATGTATACCGGCTGCCCCGGCGCGGCCGCACGGAGGCCGTTCAGGAGTTGCTCTGCAATCACGCCATCATCTGCCACCAGCGGTCCAATCTTGTAGCCGTCGACGCAGGCCCGGAGCAGTCCCCACCCGGCGAGCTGCCCGTGACGTTTCACGCCTAGCCGCCGGGCTCCTGGTTGGGCAATCCAGCTGCGAAGGAAGGTCTCGCGATTGGCTTCGAACACATGCCGAGAAATGCGAACGCCGTGCCGTAGCGAACGAGGCTGATGACCGCGGAAGGCTCGCCACCGTGCAACGAGGTAAGGAACCCGCCAGAATGAAGCATTGCGCATCATACAGGCCCGGATTCCACCCTTCCTGGCGGGCCCATTCCACCGCCAGGTGCATATCCGGGGCCGTCAGGTGGCGGACGTCAATCGGTGCATTTAAGGTCGAAAGCCTCCATCTTTCCCGCAAACCTGGACAGCGGCACGGGCAGGATTCAGCGGGTCACAGGTTCTTGATCACGGTCGACCGAATGGCGATCACGAACGCGAGCACCAGGGCGATCGTGGCGCTCAACCCAACCGCGAACTGGGTGTTGACGAGGTTGGCGACGACGCCGACCGGCAACGCCGCCACCGGCAAGAGGCCGAAGCCAAGCGAGTACGCGCCAAGTACCCGGCCCCGGATGTCGTCGGAGATGCGCATTTGCACCAGCGCCATGTTGGTGCTGAGCATCACAGCCGCCACCAGTCCCTCGATGAAGAGGAGCGCGAATGTGAGCAAGACGCTGGTGGAGATGGAGATGCCGATCACCGAGACGGCGATGATGATCAGCAGGTATGGCTGGAGCCGCGCGGTGCCCTGCCGCATCGAGCGTTGGGCGACGAACAGGGCGCCAGCGACCGAGCCG
>JALZMD010000228.1 GCA_030858375.1 Chloroflexota bacterium | reverse complement strand
GATGGGCACGGTCCGCGCCGCCTGCGCCGAGGACGAAGGGATCGACGCGCAGCACCGGGCGGTGCGGGTCCTCGACGGGGCGGGCTGGCACACGTCGAAACGGCTGGTCGTGCCCGAGGGCATCGATGTGGTCTTCCTCCCGCCCGCCTCCCCCGAGCTCCAGCCGGCCGAGCGACTCTGGCCGCTGGTCGATGAGCCAGTGGCCAACCGGACGTTTGCCGATCTGAATGAGCTCGAGGCCGTGCTGGTGCGACGCTGTCAGGGGTTGGCGCGGGATCGACGGCGGATCAAAGCCCACACCCGCTACCACGGGTGGGCGACCGAGCGCCGACCTCGCCGGAATGCACCGTGACGACCCGAAGTTCGTATTAATCGTCATTCCGACGAAGGAGGAATCTCCCGCCGCAGCGGTGTTGCGCCACCAATGCGCATCGCCCCTGACAACATCCGGGTCCCCGATGGTCCACGCCGATTTCGTATGGCGCCTGAACACTGGAAACCGATGCCGCGCTATCCGCAGCTGCCTCTGATATGGTGGGCGAAGAAGTCGCTTTCGCTACCTCTTCCCCTATTGACCGAGGGATCTCATGCTTGTCGGGCGGACCCACGAGCTCGATACGCTGGTCCAGTGCCTGGACGAGATCAGGACGACCGGCGCGATCACCGTGCTTGTCACCGGGGAACCCGGTGTCGGCAAGACCTCGCTCCTGGCAACCCTTCGGGATGCCGCGACGCAACGAGGACTCGCCGTCGCGTCCGACGTCTCCAACGAGCGAACCTGGAGGCCGCCCTACGCCAGCTGGACATCGGTCCTGGAGCGACTCGACCTGGCGCTGGTTCCGGCATCGCCCGCGAGCGACCCCGGCATCTCACCTGACGAACATCGCTTCCACATGTCGCGCTCGATCATGGGATCGATCCGGGACGCAGCGTCGTCACGGCCAATCGTGATCACGCTCGACGACATCCAGTGGCTGGACCAGCCGTCTCGCGAGGTACTCACTCACCTCACGGCGGGGTTGGGCACGGCGCCGGTCTTGCTTGTGGCGAGCTGGCGCACCCCCGTGTCGGATCGTGATCCGAACTTTTCGAGCTTTGCCGCCAACCTCCGCCGCGATCCCGCCACCCGCTGGCTCGATGTGTCTGGACTGGACGAACCCGGTGTCGCAGCACTGGTGGCGCGGCTCGGCCAGGCAGCCTCGCCAACGGCAATTCGCCGGTTGACCGCCGAAACCAACGGCAACCCATTCTACGTGTCCGAAATCGTCCGGCTCACCCTCGATCATGACAGCCCTGGCCGCGATCAAAAGCTGGAGGGAGTCCATCGCGACATCCCACCGTCGATCCGTGACGTCGTGCGGCTCCGGTTCGACAGGCTGCCCGAACAGACCAGGCACGTGCTCTCTGTGGCCGCCATCCTCTCCCCCGGCTTCGACTTCCCGATCCTCCGCGCGCTGACCGGACTGGACGAAAGCGACCTGCTCGATACCATCGACGATGCGCTCGACAGTGATTTCCTGCGTACCACGGACCGGCGTCCGGAGCACTACGAGTTCATCCACGGCATCGTCCGGGAGGCGATTGCCGCGGGGTGGAGCTCAAGCCGCCGCGTGCGTTTGCATCGCCGGGCGGCGGAAGCCCTGGAACGCCACTTCGCCGGTCGCCACGAGCTGGTTGCGGGAGACCTGGCGTTGCACTATTTCGAATCGCGCGGCATCGAGGGTGCGAACCGGGGGATCGTTCACGCCATGGCCAGCGCCGAACAGGCGTCACGGGAGTTCGATTTCGCGCGCGCCGCGGACCTGCTGACCATCGCCACCGACCTGGCGGCCACCGAACATCTGGCCGTTCGCGCCGATGCGGAATGGCGGCGCGCCCTGGCATTGACGGAAGCGCTCCGGATCGGCGACGCCGTTGCGTCGGCGGAACGCATGATCGAACTGTTCCAGGATGCCGGCGCTTCGCCGGAAACCGTAGCCCATGCCTGCTGGCGGGTGGCGCACGCACTCAACGCGGTTGGCGCCGACGCGGCCATCCGCAATCGCCTGCGACGTGTGGGGCTGGGTTCGCTCGGCGACCATCGCGACATCCACTGGGCGCGGTTGCGCCTCCTCAGCGATCCGATCGAATCGGTTCCCAACGATGTGCTCTTCGTGGCGCGCTGGGTGGGCTACGACGCCGAAGCCCAACGGATCGCCCGGCAAA
>JALZMD010000198.1 GCA_030858375.1 Chloroflexota bacterium | reverse complement strand
CCTTCGGTCAGGGTGACAACCGGCACGAGCGGGTTGGAGGTGCCGTTATTGCCATAGATCCCAGTCAGTTCCGTGATCGCCTGATTGCTTTCCGTATCGGGAACCGAGAAGTCCTCCGAGAGGCGGTCGAACACGGTGGGCATCAGCGCCACAGCCACTACCACCATCGCCAGCCAGAACCCTGCCACCCAGGCCTTGTGTCTGAGTACGAACCGAGAAACCGTACCCACATCCATGGATCACATCACCTTCTGGTCAGGACCACCAGGCGCCGCCCCTGCTGGGCCGGCTCGAGGACCAACTAATCCTGACTATGGACATGTTTCCTAAGAGCACGCTAAGAGCTTGCGGGTAGATTCATTGACCAGGAGGCACTGGGCACCTGACAAATAGTCGAACATTTGTACTATAGTACGTACAGTATCATTCGTCGGCGCTGAAAACGGTTCGCTGATACGAAGTCAGGCAGGATGGACTCGAATGGTGACCATGACGATAGATTACGCAACTACCCGTGCGCCGGGTGGATTGCAAACGCGGGCCGATCACGAGTTCGCGGTGGAAACCGTGATTGGCTCCATGCGGACAGATGTTGGGTATCCCTACACCCTTGACACGTTCGCCGAGATGGCCAATTACAGCCCCTTCCACTTTGCCCGGATGTTCCGGAATACGGTCGGCATCCCACCCGGGGAGTTCCTGGCCGCGCTACGATTCGATCGCGCCAAGGAGCTGATTCTGCGGACCGATCTCAGCATCACCGATATCTGCTTCGAGGTTGGCTTCTCCAGCCTTGGGACATTTTCATCCCGGTTCAAGCACCTCGTCGGCATCAGTCCCAATGATCTACGGACGATGCCCGAGTGGCTGGCCGAACGCCTGCCTGAGCTGTCCAGGACCGAACCAGTCAAGCCATCTGGCGAAGGGATGTTGATGTCCGGCACGGTGACATCGTCCGTTCCCGCCACGGGTCATCTTTACATCGGACTGTTCCCGGCGGCAATTCCCCAGAGCAAACCAGTGTCCGGAACGCGCACAGCGGGGCCGGGACGATTTGCCTTGCACGATATCCCGCCGGGAGCCTACCGGTTGATGGCCGCCCTGTTCCCGAACAGCGCCGATCCGCTCGTCCACCTGCTGCCGGGGGCATCACTGCTCGTGGGCGTCGACCCCCGACCCGTGGTGGCGATCCCGAATACATCGCCGCGCGAGTTGCACATCCACCTCAGGCCACTCGCCCCGACCGACCCGCCAATCCTGACCGCACTCGCACCATTGGCCCTCAAACTCTGAGACAGGATGCGGGACCGGGGTCCAACATCCGGACGCGAATCCCAGCGGCAGGCTTCCGAATTCGGCCGCGGCGGGAACCCGTGTCTGTGCCCACCGTTTTAACCTCAGGAGCAATCGTCGGATTCCGACGCCTCGGGTACCATTGAATGATTGCCCAGCCAACATTGAGGGTGGGGTTGCCCTCGCCATGTCGCCGCGGTACCCGTCAGGATTCCGGATGTCCACGCCATCGTCCACCTCGATACCGGGTCCCCAACCAGCCGCCGGTGAATTACACCCGCTCGGGACGCGGGCCGTTGGTGAAGACCAGGTCGAAGGGGGCGTTCCCACGGCCCTGGCGCCCATGGTCGGACGGCGCCGGGAGCGTATCGCCGTCAGTGATGTGTTGCGGAACCCGGAGGTCCGGCTCCTGGTACTGACCGGCCCCGGTGGGGTGGGCAAGACGCGCCTCGCCCTGAGCGTTGTCGACGGGCTGCGAGACTCGTTCCGCGACGGTGTGTGGTTCGTCGACCTCTCCCCAATCAGCCGCTCCGATCTCGTCTTGCCCACGATCGCCGGCAGCCTGGGCGTGCGTCACAGCAGCAATGTTCCCCTGATGGACGCGATTAACGCCACGATCCGGTCACGCCAGATGTTGCTCATGGTCGACAACTTCGAGCACGTCGCCGATGCCGCGCTATTGCTCACCGACCTCCTGATGGCGAATCCGGACCTGACGATCCTGGTCACGAGCCGGTCCGTGCTCTCCGTCTACGGCGAACACGTCTACCCCGTGCCCCCGATGTCGGTGCCGCTGGTACCCGACGACGCTCCGGCCGGGACGCCGTTGACAAGATCGCTGCTCACGTCGGACGCCGTGCAACTGTTCGTCCGGCGGGCGAGCGCTGTCCGTGGAGATTTCCATCTCACGAACGACAATGCCCGGGATGTGGCGAGTATCTGCCGCCTGCTCGATGGCCTGCCGCTTGCGATCGAACTCGCCGCCGCCCGGATCGGCATCCTCTCGCCAAGGATGCTGGTCCAGCGCTTGCAACGCCGGTTGCCGCTCCTCGACGACGGGCCGCGCGACGTTCCGGACCGGCTGCGGACGATGCGCAATGCCATTAGCTGGAGCTACGACCTGCTCGAACCCGATGAGCAGGCCGTCTTCCGCCGGATCGCCATTTTCGCCAACACGTGGACGTTGAGTGACGCGGTCCGCGTGGTCGCCAACCCTGACCAGGATGGACCGGCCGACGAATTCGAAATCCTCGATCTCATCTCATCGCTCGTCGACAAGAGCCTGATTCGCCAGGTCGATACCGACACCGAGTCACCCCATTTCGCCATGCTGCAGGTATTGCGGGAGTTCGGTCTCGAACAGCTCGATCTTTGCGCCGAGCGCCTGGTGCTCGAACGGCGGCACGCCCTCTACATGTTCGATATCGCGGAGGCCGCCGGTCCCGAGCTGATCGGCCCAAACCAGGTCGTCTGGCTGGAACGGCTCGCCGCCATGCACCCGGACCTGCAAACCGCTTTCGCCTGGTCCATGGAGCACGACCCCCCGGAGCTCGCCCTCGGACTGGCAACGGGTCTGTGGCGCTTTGGCTACACGCGGGGCCATATCCGCGAAGGGCGCGAATGGATCGAAACCGCACTGCGGCGGGCTCCCGCCCGTACCTCGCTCCGCGGCACCGCGCTGAACGGGGCGGGCATCCTTGCCAACATGGAACGAGATCTTGATGACGCCAGGATCCTCCACTCCGAGGCCCTCTCCATCGCCACCGAAATCGATGACAAACGCCTGACCGGGGTGGCTCACATCGGGCTCGGCGACTGTGCCGCGACCCGGCACGACTTCGACGAAGCCACGTACCATTACGACCAGGCGGAACGGATATTTCGTACGCTCGGCGACCAGCGCAACATCGCCGCGGTCATGACCAACGTCGGCAACCTGCTCTGGAGCCAGGACAAGCTGGCGGAGGCGGTGGACACCAACGAACGGGCCCGCATCCTCTACACCAATGCCGGCGACCGGCGGGGCATCGCCTGGTCAGCCACGAACATCGGCCGCATCGCCGCGCAGCAGCAGGACTACGCCCGGGCGGTCCCGAACCTGGAACAGGCCCTGCAGTATTACGACCAGCTCGGCGACCGTGGGGGGTACGCCGAAGCACTCGAAGGGATCGCCCAGGTGGCGGTAGGGATGGGCGATTTCGCCCGAGCCGCCTCACTGCTGGCCGCGGCTGACGGGTTGCGGGAGGCGGTCAATCATCCGATCTCCCCAATCGACCGTGATGCCTACACCACCATGACCGATATCCTGCGCCAGGAACTGGGTAAGGCATTCGATTCGATCTGGGAAACGGACCGGGCGCTAGGTTTCGACGAAGTCAAGGCCCTCTCGAACGAGATCCTGAACGACGACCCGGCCCCGACGAACGCCAGTCCGCGGCTCGCCCGGCAGGCGGCAATCAATACCCTGATCAAGGAACTTGGTATCTCCGAGCGGGAGATCGAGGTATTGACCCTGGTGGCGGCCGGCAAAACGGACAAGGATATCGCCGACGAACTGTTCATCGGCGTCCGCACGGTGCAGAGTCACGTCGCCAACCTGCTCACCAAGCTCGAAGTCAGCGCCCGCTCGGCCGCGGTTGCCCGCGCGCTGCGTGCCGGCATCATCACCTGATAGTGAGGTCACGGTTCGGCAACCTCCACAAACGTGCCTTTCCACAGATCGTCATTCCTCGCATGCCCGGAATGACATAACCGGCGGCATGTCTCCATACGTCACCTGCGCCTATCCTCCGATCGGGTCGAGACGAGCTCGACCGCCCCACGATTGACCCTTGACTTTGGCAGTACAGAGGACTCGTTATGCCCCAACAACGAATCGGTATCATCGGTGGCTCCGGCGTCGAGCGCCCGGAAGCCGGCTTTACGGAGACGATCGTCGATACCCCGTACGGTCAGACTTTGAACTGGATTGGCGAAGGCGAGCACGCCGACATCGTGTTCCTCTCTCGCCATGGCGTCGAACACGACGTTCCGCCACACCGTGTGAACTACCGTGCCAACGTCAAGGCACTTCAGATCCTCGGTGTCGACCGTGTCATCGCCAGCTTTGCGGTGGGCGGCATTGCGGAAGACATCCCGCCGGGTGGCGTCGTCGCACTCGACCAGATCATCGACCTCACGAGTGGCCGCGACTTCACCTTTTTCGACGGCGGTGCATCAGGGCTCCGGCATACGCCGTTTACCGAGCCGTTTAGCCCGGGACTTCGCGAAGCGATCGTCGCGCGTGGCGCAGACCACGGTCTCACGATCCGGTCCAATGGCACATACATCTGCACCAATGGGCCGCGCTTCGAAACCGCCGCCGAGATTCGGGTGGCGAAGGTCCTGGGGGCCGACGTGGTGGGGATGACGGCGATGCCGGAAGCGATCCTAGCGCGCGAATTGGAGATCCACTACGCCGGTATCGCCGTTTCCGTGAACTGGGCCGCCGGGATCAAGGGTCCGCTCCAGGTCGATTTCAGCGCCCTGGAATCGATTCGCGGCAGGCTCTTGCCGCTGATGCTCGATGTCCTGCGCACTGCCGAGCTCGATGCAGCGGTTTGGTCACAGGAAAGCGGCGATTGAAGAGTTCAACTCGCCGCTTCGGCCACCGCTTCCAGGTGGGTGACACCTGCCAGGGTCAGCGCCTCCGCCAGGTCGTACACCCCGTCCGCATCCACCTCACCCACATCGGCGACAACCACAGTCCCGATCACGAGGGTGTTTCCCACCGGTAGAGCGATCACCTGGACCGCTCCAAAGATCCCCGCATCTTCGAGTTCAACGGTGATCAGCACCGCATCCTGCCCGGAGACGTCGACCCGATCGACCGTTCCCGTCAAACCCGCGTCGCCGGTATCAAGCCCACCACTGGCGCCGTCCTCGAATTCGTCCAGCTCCCGTTCCGTGATTTCCGCTTCGACTACGATGTAGTTGATGACACCGGCGCTCAGAAGTCCCTCGATCACCGCACCATCGGTATCGAA
>JALZMD010000184.1 GCA_030858375.1 Chloroflexota bacterium | reverse complement strand
GAATCATCCTGACCAAAGATGGGCATGCCACCCACCCCCCGGCGAACTGGGAGGTGTTCGAGGCGTCCCATCCGGTGCCGGATGACCGGGGCGAGCGGGCAACGCGAGTAATCATGGAGACCCTCGCCGGGTTGGGCGAGGGTGACGTGGCGATCGTGCTCGTCTCTGGCGGCGGGTCGGCCCTGCTCGAGGCGCCAAGGGACCCGTTGATCCTTGGGGACATTCAGGAAACGACGCGCCTTTTGCTCAACGCGGGCGCCCCGATTCAGCACCTCAATGCAGTGCGAAGTGAATTGAGCCTGATCAAGGGTGGAGGGTTACGCCGTTCCATTGGCGAGGCGACATGTGTCTCGCTGATCCTGTCGGATGTCCTCGGTAACGATCCGACGATCATTGCATCAGGGCCGACAATCGCTCGGAATCCGAATCCGGCGGCCGCGATCGACCTCCTGAGGTCATATGACTTGACGGACCGTGTACCTGAGGCCGTGACTGCCGCCCTGCGATGCCCCCGTAACATCGCCACTGCCGAGGAGGCTCGGAACGATCGTTTCGTCGTCGTGGGCGACAACGACATGTTTGTTGAGGAAGTGGCGGCGTCAGCGGCGCGGGACGGCGTGTTGCAGCGAATCGCCCTTCGACTGGCCGAGGGTGAGGCGCGGGAACTGGCCCGGGAGTTCCTCCGGATTGTCGAGGGACAGCCGCCAGGGATCGACGTCGTGATCGGAGGTGGGGAGGCCACGGTGACGGTTCGCGGATCAGGGACCGGGGGCAGGAATACCGAGCTCGCTCTGGCCGCCGCGATTGCGCTTGATGAACGCGACCTTGACTGGTCGATCGCCAGCCTGGCGTCCGATGGACAGGACGGCTCGATTGATGCCGCGGGAGCGGTGGTCGATCGGAGGACGGTGGCGCAGGGCAGGGCGATTGGACTTGACGCGCGCGTGTTTCTCGACAATAACGACAGCGGCGAATACCTGCGGCGGTTGGGTCTTTTAGTGGAACCGGGGCCGACTGGGACCAACGTCAACGATGTTTACGTGGCGGTGAGATTGAGCCACTAAGACAACGAAGGTTGATCAGCGTGACGTTGGCTCAAGGGGGTCGTGCCTAAGCGGGTTCAATTTAGCTTCACTTCCACCTTTGGTAGCGAAGTGCATCCGGCGAAGTCGGATGCACTTCGCGCAGGGATACCGCTCCGCTGCGCGTCTCTGCCTCGCAAGCTCGGAATGACAGTGGTGAGGCGGCGGCCTCACAACAGGAAGAACGTGAGGTTGGTTCAGGATGAACGGAGCACAATCGCTGGTTCGGGCGCTGCGGGATACCGGTGTGGAGCATATTTTCGGGTTGCCGGGCGATACCGGGATGGCGCTCTACGATGCGCTGTACGACGAGCCGGCGATCACCCATATCATGACGCGGGACGAGCGGTCGGCCTCGTTCATGGCGGATGTGTACGCCCGCGTATCGCGCCGGATCGGTGTTTGCGAGGGGCCAAGCGGGGGGGGAGCGACGTACATCTTACCGGGTGTCGCCGAAGCTCAGGGCTCGGCCATTCCCGTGTTGTGCATGACGTCGGACACGCCGGTCAGTGAGGAACATCGAGGGGTTCTCACCGAGCTCGATCAGGTGGGTCTCTTTCGGCCGATCACCAAGTGGTCTGAGCGTGTCAACCGGGCTTCGGGCATGGAGGATGCGGTCCACCGGGCGGTGCGGTTGGCAACCAGCGACCGGCCAGGGGCGGTGCACCTCTCGTTGCCATCTGACGTGCTCGAGGACCAGGGTGGAGAGAACCGGCGATCTGGGCGGGCGGCCACGGTCAGTTCCGTGCCGAATTCCCGGCCACGGGCTGATGCTGGCGAGGTGCTTCGCGCGGCGGATTTGATTTCCAATGTGGAACGGGCCGTCATCGTCGCTGGTGGCGGGGTGCTGATGTCCGGCGCATGGGACCAACTCACCGCCTTTGCCGAGGGGACCGGGATACCGGTCGGCACGAGCATCAATGGCAAGGGCGCGATCGCGGAAACCAGTGACTGCTCGATCGGCGTGGTCGGCAACAACGGTGCACGCTCCTATGCAAATGCCTGGATTGCTGATGCTGACCTGGTGTTCTACATCGGAACACGAACCGATTCGACAACAACCGTGGCGTGGACATTGCCGCAAAGGGAAAACCCGCCGGCTTCGATCCACTTGGACATATCGGCCAAGGAGATAGGGAACACATACCCGTCGAGTGCGCTGCTTCAAGGCGACGCCGGAGCGACGCTCGAAGACTTGTTAGCCGCAATCGACCGACCAGAGCACCTTCGGGCAAAGAACGCCCCGCGCTTGGCACGGCTAACCGCCGAACGGTTGGGGTATTTCGAGCAGGTTGCGGGGAACGCAACATCTGACAGCCAGCCGATCAAGCCGCAGAGGCTGATCTCCGAGCTTCGCGGCCTGCTCGATGATGATGCGATCATCGTTGCCGATCCGGGTACGCCGACCCCCTTTCTCTCGGCCCAATATGTGTTGAAGCGGCCAGGGCGAACGACGGTCATTCCCCGGGCCCATGGTGCCCTCGGGTACGCGATTCCCGGGGTAGTGGGTGCGCATTTCGCCGGCCAGGGCCGGCGCGTGGTCGGGATGCTGGGTGACGGTAGCTACGGCATGTCGGTCGGGGAGCTGGAAACCATTAGCCGTCTCGACCTACCAATCGTCATCATTCAGTGCGATAACGGAACCTACGGCTGGATCAAGGAACTGCAACATCTCTATCACGACAAGCGGTACTTTTCGGTTGATTTCAACCGGATCGATTACGCGACGATTGCACGTGGCTTTGGCATCGCGGGCTTCCACGTCGAAGGACCGGCGGAGTTGTCGGGCGTACTTCGGAGCGCGTTGGCGTCGGGCCGGCCAGCCTTCGTCAATGTGGTGACCGAGGCGCAAATGACCGAGACGCCCCCGGTCGCGACTTGGGAACGATCCGTTGCAGCGAGCGGCACGCGATAACGAATGAGAGACACGCGGTGAATCGAACACCCCTGATCATCGATGTCGACACCGGAATCGATGACGCGATCGCTCTTGCACTGGCAGTGGCGCAGCAGGCGAACATAGTGGGCGTCACGTCCGTTGCCGGCAACGTGCCAATCAATGTTGCCACCCGGAACACGCTTGATGTCCTCGCGTTCCTAGGGCGATTGGACATTCCCGTCCATCGGGGAGCAAGCCGGCCGCTGGCCGCCGAGTACCAGGACGCCACCCATGTTCACGGCGGCAACGGGCTGGGAGGCGTCGACCTCCCAGCGAGCGGCGCCGCGGAAGCTGGGTTGGCTGGTCCCGCGTTTATCATTAAAACCGCCGCGGACCATGCCGGTGCGTTGACACTGGTGACGCTGGGGCCATTGACGAACCTCGCAATTGCGTTAAACGTGCGTCCCCAAATCACACACCAAATCTCGCGGGTCGTGGTGATGGGTGGTGCCTATTTCGTGTCCGGAAACGTGACGCCGAAGAGCGAGTTCAACGTTTATGTCGATCCTGAGGCCGCGCATCAGGTGTTCGGAGCGGATTGGAACGACCTAACGCTGGTGGGTCTGGATGTCACGCATCAGACTGTGCTGTCACGATCGCGGTGGGACCAGTTACCTGAAGGCGAACCCGGCCTACCAGGTTTCATTCGAGAACTCATGGAGCGGACATTCACCGAGCGCAGAATGTCGGGCTTCTACCTGCACGACCCTCTGGCCGTCGCCGTCGCGCTCGATCCCGAACTTGTTGACGGGTTTTTGCATTCGGTAACGGTGGACACGTCATCCAATCCGGAGGTTCGTGGGAAAACTACCGCGATAGCGTCGGACAAGGGACCGATGGTGGCGGTATCGGTTCAAGCGCAGCGATTCGTGGATGAACTCAGCGAGGTGCTGGGATTGCCGCGAGCCGATCCAGAGGCTGGGTTTGAACATGCCGAGTGAAGGGTCTCGCGGTCAACCGTTTTCATAATCGAACGTCCGTCAACCTTCATCCCGATGCCGCGTAGAGAGGGCCGGCACACCAGTTTCGTGAGTCGCCGCGTCGAGCAGACGGCTCCCGCGCTGTGCTCTGGACAGGCTCCCGAATCGACAAGATCTGGCAGGGGCAGTGCGAGTTCCTGGTGGATTCTGGGACGCCCCTACAAAATGCCTGATGCACATTGGCCCACAGCGCTTGATTGTCATTCCGCAACGAGCCGCAGGCGAATGGAGGCAGCGAACCGGTATCTCGACCCCGCTGGATATGCTGCAGTAGCCGGGAACGACGTTCGCTGCGGCGAAGAGACTCGCTCCGCTGCCCTCTGGTCGCTGACGCTACGGACGCGACGATATTTAAGTCGCTTCGCTCCAAGCCGCCATCGGAGCAAGGCGCATCACGCGTTCCAAGATCCGGTTGAATCGCGACAGGCCGGGTGAACCGGGTCAGGCGGAGCGTTCGACGGCGAGGTTGAGCAGGGCGAGCAGGTAAGTGCGGGTTTCGTCGTCGGTCACGACGGCGAGCCGGCTTTCGGCACTCCCGGTGTACATGACCGCTTCAGCCTCGGCGGCGTCAAGCGCGCCCGACGCCCGGATCTTCCTGACGATGCCATCGATAACCGTGTCGTCGGTTTCATCGCCGGAAACGATTGATTCCAGCGTGGCCATATCAGCAGCGTCGGCATTTTGCGCAAAGAGCATGGTGGGAAGCGTGACGACACCCTGGCGCAGGTCGTTGCCGGCTGGTTTACCGAGAATGCGCGTTCCTTCGCGGAGGTCCAGGACGTCGTCGAGTATCTGGAAGGCCATGCCGAGATCGGTTCCGAAGCCGCGAAGTTCACGAGTTGAATCCTCGCTGGCGCCCCCAATGACGGCGCCCATCTCGGCGGCCCCGGCGAACAGGGCCGCCGTTTTGCCGTAAATCCGGCGATTGTAATCCTCGCGGTTCTGACTGAGCCGATGGGCATCGAGCGTTTCACGGATTTGGCCGTCACAAATCTCGGCCAGCGATGTCGCGAAAATGGTCACGACCCGAGTGTCGTTAGTGGCGGCGGCGAGAATAGCGCTCTGGGCGAAAAGGTAATCGCCGATAAGGATTACCGCACCGGAGGAAAGTTGGGTATTCAGGGTTGGCTGGCCGCGGCGTAATGCCGATCGGTCGATATTGTCATCGTGGACGAGTGAGGCGGTGTGAAGCAACTCAATGCCAGCCGCCGCAGTCACCGCGCGATCGAGCTCATACGAAAAGGACCGGGCCGTGAGCAGAAGCAGCAATGGACGCATGCGCTTGCCGCCAGCCTTGACGATATCCTTGATGAGCGAAGAGACAATGGGGAAATCGACCGTTGCCGCCTGATCGACTCGCTGGTCCACCAGTTCGAGTTCATAAGCCATTGCTTCAAAAACGTCGGGGGTTTGCAACTTCACCAAGGCGCTCCGGGGTGCGACAACTCGGACGGGAAGTCGCGGGCTGGGGATCCATCGATTCTGCAGTGATTATCTTCCGTGCGTGGCAAGGGTGTCAATTAATCAGGGCAGACTGGGTGGCACGGTGCCAGGTCCGAAACCCGTTATACTTGCCGTAAACGTAGCGTTTTGCCAGTAACACGGGTTTCGCTCGTTGCAGCACAGGCACTCCCGGCCCAGACGATAGGCCCCCGCTTCCGCCTGGCGGACTGGGCCCGACAACACACAACAGGTCATCATGCCTCAAACAAAACCCCAACCCATCGCCAACGCGAGACGTTCGACGAACGAGAGCGTGCGTCCTGAAGGTGCCAATCAGTGGCCCGCGGCGCCGGTTCTGCGAAGCCGGATGCTGCCCTGGCTGGACTGGAAATTCAGCATCCTTCTCCCCGTTGCGCTCCTCCTGATCCTTGGCACGGCGATCTGGCAGCTGGTGAATCGGCCGGACCTCATCGAGTTGACCGTTCAGAACAGCTCGACAGGGGAACCCATCGCCGGTGCCGAGGTTGTCGTCAACGACCTGAGATATGCGGCGGGTGATGATGGGATCGTGAGCTTCGAACAGCCAGAGCAAGCAACAGGCGTGCAGGTCAGCGCCTTGGGTTTTCAGTCGCTGAACGGGGAGGTGGGATCCTCAACCGGTGATCGGCAAACCGTGTCGCTGCAGCCTTCGACGTTGATGGGACGGTTGTCTGACGAGACAACAGGAGAGCCGATTGGGGCCGCGAACATCGCGATTTTCGATGCGGCCGGCGCGGTCGTCGGGTCAACCCAGACTGACGATTCAGGTTCGTATCGGTTGATCGACGTTCCAGAAGGCGCATCGGTGCGGATCGATGCCGGGGCGTACGGAACACTCACCCAGGATGTGGGTGGGGAGACCGAACTCAACTTTCCGCTGGCCTTGACCGTGGCCACTGGTACGGTTGTGAACGAGGCGGGTGAACCACTGCAGGGTGCCGTCGCCCGC
>JALZMD010000177.1 GCA_030858375.1 Chloroflexota bacterium | reverse complement strand
GGTGCGGAAGGCGTACCCGACCCGCGAACTCCTGACGTGAAAAATCATCTCAGCGACCGCGAGTGGGATGAGGAGTTTCAGGAACCCGGTGCCGATGAGGATAAGCAGATTACCGATTCCCGCCCAGAAGTAGCGATTGTCACCCAAATCCCGGAACTGATCGAAGCCAACCCAGGTCGTCTCGATTCCGGGGGACCATTCGGTGAATGCGTGATAGATGCCTGAAAAAGCTGGGTAATAGTTGAATACGAGCAGCAGGACGATGGTTGGAAACAAGAAGATGTAGGAAGTTCGGGCCCGCCAGATGTCCCGGCCCAGCGTCCGGTTCCGTTTGGCGACATGCCGCCAGGTTCGTTCGCCATCAGGGCGCTTTCGGAAACCTATGGCCGCCGCAACCAAAATGACGACTGCGGCCACTGCGACGATGGGCAATATGAAGCGAGCGTATGGCGACTCGGGCGCCGGCACCTGGAACGCGCCGTCGTCATTCCGCGGAAACACCGCAACTTCATCGGTGAGCGCGACCGAAACGAAACTGGAATCGGCATTCAACGAGAGGTCGGTAAAGGCCCCGCCGGTGGCCGATTCCTGGGTCCGGTTGCCCTCCGCGTCGAAGACGGCCAGGATTCCCGCTTCACCGCCGGCAACGATAACGTTTCCGTCCTGACTGATATCGACTGCCGGAACTGGGCCGCCCAGCGTGCTTTCCCACAGGGTCGCGCCGCTTCCGCCGTCCAGCAGGTACACGGTTTCCCGATTATCCCCAGCCACGATCCGGGCGCCATTGGCGCTCACCGCCAGCCCGCGTACGCTGTAGTTGAGTGTCGATTGCCAGGCGGATTGGCCGTTTCCGTCGATCAGCGTAATGCGCGAATCACGGGTGCCCGCCAGGACCCGGAAGCCACCGGCCCCACCATAGATCGCGACCTGCGACACCTGGTCTCCAGCCACGTAGTCCCAGGCGAGGTCCCCGTCCACATCGTAGGCCGTCACGATGCCCGCGGACGACCCACCCACAATGATTTGCCCGTCCCCGCTGATGGCGACGGCCTGAAACGTCGTCGTGGCTCGGTAGCGCCAGATTTCGGCGCCCGAGGCGTCAAGTACGTAAATGTTTCGGTCTTCCGACGCCACGGCTATGCGGCTGCCATCGTCGGAGATCGCCACGTCGTAGACCGTGCCGGTGGTGGTAAACGTCCACAACTCCCCGCCACCCTGGTCGTAGGCGATAACGGCGTTGTCTCGAAGACCCGCAACGATCAACGATCCGTCCGCATTCGTCGACACGGCATAAACCGTCGACGAGGTGTCATCAGTCCAGGCGTCCGCTGCCATCACCCCGGTCGGGGCCAGGGTAGCGGCGAACAGGATGAGGATCGTCCCCAGTGAAAGCGCGGCACGATGGTGTACTCGGGTCGAACCAGCCTTGCGCCCCACGTATCCGGCCGTTCCGCCAACTATCCCGTGCCCCCGGATGGTGCGGGGCGGCAAGCCGCCCCACCGTGGACTTCGGAATCGATTCGGTCCCGGGCCGCGTGCCAACTCGCTCATACCTGGCTTGCTGGTCTCTGGTTCGGATTGGCAAGATCGTCTTCGGTCAACTGCTGATGCTCGAGAATCTCTGGAAAGAGGTTATCGATCGATGCCTGGTAGGCATCGAGGAACCCCTGCAGATCGAGATCGCCAGCGAAGTATTGTTGGGCGAGGTCGACCCACTCGCGGACCGAAGGCTGGTAATCGGCGACACCGCGCGCGCGGTAGGTACCGGCCGTGTCCTTCTCCGTATTCCCGATCAGCTTGAGCTGGGCGAACTTGTCGGCAAGATCGGCCGGGAGGGCGGCATCCACGACAATCGGCGGGCCATTAATCCCAGTCGAGCCAGCGTTATCAGGATCGAGACGATTCTCAAGGTAGATCCCGAATCCCTCGCTGCTTGTGAGATACATCAGGAAGTCCATCTCGAGGTCGTTCTGAGCCTGGTCCTTTCTGGGGACGGACAGAAAGCCGATGTTGACTTCGATCGTCCGGGCCGGTGCGATCACCTCCGGGCCTTCCATGGTCGGATTGTTGAATGAGCCGATCTCGAATGCCTGCACGTCCTGGCTCGGGAGTGGCGTGGCCGGAGCGTCTTCCGTTCCACCCGCCTGGGAAACATATCGTCCCTCCGCGAGGCTGCGGATATCCCGCTCGAAGTTGCTGAGCAGTGCCGCCACGTCGATCCGGATCGCGGCTTCACTGGTCAGGAAGAGGGGATAGGCATCAGAGCTGCCCAGCCAGCCCGGAGGCGCCGCACGCTCGCTGAACTGCATAAAGTTCTCGTACAGGGCCTGGAACTTGGGGCCGTTGACGGCCTGGTTGCCATCGCGCAGCGCGATCATCTTCCGCTGGTTGTTGAAGGTGATTCGCGTGGAATCGTCATTGTAAGGATCGGTCGGATCGTACTCCCAGACATCGTCGATGCCCTCGCGGAAGTTCCAGTCACCAGGCTGGGCCCGCACCAACTCGGCTTCGTCACGGGTGTACTGGTCGAGGTACATGCGCGCCAGCCACCCGAACCGCATCTCCCAGAAGGAGCGATAGTCTCCTTCAATCGCCACGGGAATGTATCCCGCCTCGGTCAGCTTGTCGCACCAACCCATGAACTGATCCCACGTCGGTTGGTTGGTGTCGGTCAGGGCAAGTTCTTCCGCTTCCTCCAGGATTCCGGCCGTCTCGAATGCGGTCTTGTTGTAGAACCACAGCACCTGCACGGTTTCGAGGTTGAGTGTGTAGATCTCGCCAGTTACCGGATTCGTCATGTTCTGGATCGCGACATCTTCCATCGACGCGCGCCAGGCCTCGCCAGTGTAGGGGTTGGGCCGGTCGAGATAGGCGGACATGTCGACGAACTGCTTGTCCTGGATCAGGTCGGCGACGACATTGCCGTTGACGACCGATGCCTCGGGCGTGCCGCCCGCGAACTGGGCGCGAATGAACTCCTGGTAGCCATCGGCTGGTTTGAGTTCAACCCGGATTTCGACCCCCGGATTCAGGGCCATGTAGGCATCGGCAAGCGCCTGGTAGGTCTGAACGTCAGTGCCTTGGACGGCGATGATGACGGTTCCGGCCAATTCGCCGGTCGCATCCCCTGACGCTGGGGTGGAAATGGGCACGAGCCCGCCACTCGGTGTTGATTCCTGGGCTGCCAGCGAACCCGAAGCTCCCATGTGAGTGAGCATCGCCGGCGCCGCCACCGCGGCCGAGGTTCCAAGCAACCGTCGTCGATTGAGTCGGAAATCTGTCATCGTCGTCTCCATACGCTACCGAACTAGCCAATGCCAACTGGACCCGTCACCAACCTCCTGTCCAAGCCTTCGGGCTCCTGCGCCATGACGTCGCCTCGCCACTGGGTGAGCAAGGCAAGCCGTTGATCCGGGGTTGAGACTCCAAGTCTCCGGGAAATATCGATACTGGCAGCTGCGATGTGTCGCAGTGCCCCGGCCATCTCATCGGGTCCGGCACGCGTGATCGGAATCGAGGCGCTTAACGCGGCAATCGCGTGGCCATCGGCCCCAACGATCGGTACGGCGACGCAGCGAAGTCCGGCGGTGTATTCCTGGTCATCGACAGCGAAACCGCGTGCTCGTATGTGCGTCAATGCATCGAACAGTTGGTCCGGATGCTGGATCGTCTGGGGGCTCAATCGTGCGAGCGTGGCCTGGCCCAACCGGCCCCGGGCGACGCCGTCAGGGAGCTCGGACAGAAGGACCTTGCCCAATCCGGTCGCGTGCGCGAAGAGCCTCCGACCGACTTCGGGCTGAAGTCGCACCGGGTGGGAGCAATCGACTTTGGCGAGGTAAACGTTCTCGACTCCATCGAGCACCGCCAGCTGCACCGTTTCGTTGATTGCCGCCACCACCTGCTCCATGAGCGGCAGGGCCTTTTCAACCAGGTCCCGGTGGGCGAGATACGCCTGCCCCATTTCCCACGTCCGGATACCCAGGCCGTAGGCCCTCGTTTGCGGATCGAACTCGACGAAGCCGCGTTCCGTCAGCACCGCGAGCAGGGCGTGAAGTGAACTTTTAGGGATCTGCTGGAGGCGCGCGAGATCGGTGAAAGCCAATCCGGCCCGCTCGCTTGCCAGGACTTCGATGATGTCGAGGGCGCGGCTGGCCGACTT
>JALZMD010000164.1 GCA_030858375.1 Chloroflexota bacterium | reverse complement strand
GCTTCAACCATTTCGGTGTTGTAGTAAAGCAGAGGGGTTGAGCGCGCGAATGGAATCGCGTACTGGCCGCCATTCCGCTGGTACTCGCTGTACAGGGTCGGCACGTAGTCCGCGACGTTGGTCTCCTCGGTGATGAGGGTGTTGAGATCGACCAGCACCTGGGCCAGGTAGAAGTGGAACCACCAGGCTTCGGAAAAGAGCACCAGGTCGGGCACATCGCCCGTCTGCAGGCCCGAGATCAGCCCTTGGGCGATCGCCTCATAGCTCTCCTGGGGCGTGGCCACCACTTCCACATCCGCCTGGGACGCGTTGAAATCGGCAATCAGCTTCGCCTGGGCGTCGCCATTCACGCCGCTCCCGAACGAGGTCCAGTATTGAACCTGGACTTTCGAGCCGCTGTCCTGAATGACGGCTGGCGCCCCAAAGACCGAACTCGGGCGGGCGAGCCCAACCAGTCCTGCTCCGGCGGCCACTCCCGCGCCGCTGCCAATCAATGATCGTCGTGACATCCGTGATCGCATCACTGAAATCCCCTTCCAGATGTGAACGAATCGTACGCTAACGTGCGCCACACAGGATTCTGGCCCACTCACCAGCTTGAATTGTGACGGTAATTGTTAATTACGAGAAGACCACAGGGCAGCGGCGGACGCAAGGCGCCTGCGACTGGCCGGGAATGTGTGCACGGCAACGCTCGCGGTTTCGCCCGGCATCCCTCCGGAATGGGCGAGTGGCGGAATCCATCGGCCTTCTTCGGACAGTCATTTGCGGAAATCACGTAGTCTTTCTTCCCATCAAATACGCACTTTTACGCATGCACGCGGCGCGCTCGTCCGCCATGATGAGGTGGACACCTGAACGGGAACCAAGTGGTGCTGGCGCTCGTTCAGGTTTCAGGAGCCCACACTGCGGGCGATACCGTTCAGGAGCCTATCGATGTCGTCCATGCGTTTCCGCTGGCGAGCGCCCATCGCGCCGCTGGCGATCTTTTTGCTGGTCCTCACGGCTGCCCTCCCCTCCATTTCCCTGGCCCAAACCAGCACCGCGCCCACCGGACACGCCCAGGTCATCGCCCAGGGCGTCGACCTGATGCCGCGTGTGCCCGTAGCCTGGCGCATGACCGAATCGCAGGCGGCACCAACCGATGAGGCCGAGTTCTTCCCACGTACGCTCGGATTCACGATCGGCGTGGATGACCCGATCCTCGTCACCGATGACGACAGCGACACTCTCACCCTCCTTCACGAGGGCGAAGTCTCGTTCCGCCCCGAAGGCGCCAGTGAGCGGCGGTCGAGTACAACGAATGATTCGGTTGATTACGTCAGCATCCAGCTGATCGTGGCCGATGCCGTCGATTCTCCGGAATCAGTGGGGTCATCACGGCTCACCTTTAAAGATCAGGATTTCCGGGCGCCGCGTGGCTGCCGTGACCTCCAACTCATACGCGACGTGCTTGCCCCCGCCGAGGAGGGAGCCATTTCCGGATCCGGCGATGCCCCATCCCTGCTCTACGTGAGCGGCGGCGCCCTGCAGGTGACCGATGCCGATGGTGAGATCTCGGAACTGACCGCCGGCGACACCATGGAAATCACTGGTGACGCCGACTTGCTGGCCGGGGCGAACGACGGTGCGACCTGGCTCATGGCGTCGATCGGTGACGCGGTCGAGGTGTCACCAGCACCCACAACCGCCCTGCCCGACGACAAAACCGGCAGTCTTGAACTGCGTTTGGAGGGCTGCGTCGACGGTCTCGATGCCGATTGCTCACCGATTACCAACCGGGACCTGACCGTGCCCGCCTTCCACCTCGTCGAGGACGACGACAACTGGGTCATCCCGGACCGCGCCAGGTTGAGCGACGGCGATACGATCCTCACGTACGACGATCTTGCCGCAGGCGAGTACGTCACGATGCCGGATGACGAGGCGGTGGCGGGCGTCACGATCGACGGCGCAACCTGGGACGATGACCTGGAAGGTTGGGTTTTCGAGATCGAAGCCGGCGAAACCACGGAGCTCACGCTGAAGGTCATCGTCGATGACCGGGGCGATACCGGCTCCCTGCTGGTGACCCTCTACGACTGCCCGGCCGGCAGCGATCCGGAACGCGATTCGTCGTCGTGCGATCTGACATCCGAGCCGTGGGAGGTGTCGGTGGCCGACATTGGCCAATCCGACGTGACCGAGTGGACCCTCGCGGACGATGCCCTCAACCTCGGTGACGGCCAGTACTGGTTCGAACTGCTGCCGCCGGCTTCGCTCACCTTCTATCCGGACGGCGCTCGTGAAGTGGGCACCAGCGATGTCGTCGTCACCGGTGCCCCTTACGTCCTCGGCAACCTCTGGGCGATCGACATCCCTTATCACGGCACCGCCGAAGCAACCCTCTACCGTGTGCCGCCCAGCAAATCCGATCCTCCCGTTGGCGGAACCGGCTCGCTCGTCATCTACCAGTCCGACTGCCCGTATGGCACCGACCCCGCGGTCAATACCAGCGCTTGCGCCACCTCCACGGATCCGTGGGCGGTGATCGTGACCAATGACGCGACCGGCGAACCCTGGGATCTGCTGTTCGACGGGGTCGCCTATGACACGGGAACGTACGTGCTGGAGGCGCTGCCGGCGGGCTCGTACAGTATCTTCGTCAGCTCCAACGAGAACTGGAGCCTCTCCTACCCCACGAACATCGACGTCTCGGCCGACGACGAAACCTACGTGACGGTCTCCAGCGACGATCTCCGGGCGCCGTAACCCCGCTTCGCCATAGTTGAAACATCTCCATGATATGTCGGGCGCGAAGGTCACTTCGTCCCAACCAGATGACGAGGCGATACCGGAATGACCGCGGCTAGATCGGCGGATCAATTTCGTTTGCTTCGTCCATGTTGGC
>JALZMD010000139.1 GCA_030858375.1 Chloroflexota bacterium | reverse complement strand
AGCGCTACGACGATGAGCATCGCGACGGCGAGGCGATCCTCCAAAACTTCTTCGCCATTGCGCGCGACAACCCGCCTTCACCAGCGCCGCGGTGATCCTCGCCACCGTCTGGGTCAGCAGCGCGTCGTGCAATGGACCGACCGTCCGGTGCAGGAATCCCAACCCCGACGGCGGAAGGTTTCCTCAGGAGGCACGGACAACCGGGGCGGAACCAAAAACCCCCAGGAGGTCCTGGACGAGGCGGTCTGGCGACGATGCGATGATGCCCGGCGGCAAGCTGTGTCCATCGATCGCAACTACCGCGTGACCGGTCCGGGCCAGGGCGAGGATCCGGGGATCGGTGGCGTGCTGCCGGCCGACGATGAGCGCTCCCAGCCGCTTGTCACGAACCAGGTCCACGAACGGGCTGCTGGCGAGGTCGTCGCCGACCGGGCAGAGCACGAACGGAACCCGTGCCTGCGCGAGTTCGATCCGGAGCAACTCGATGAGTGAGGCCAGTTCCTGAGACGCGGGAGCAGACCCGAACGACACCACCAGCCCCACCATTGGCAGCTGCCGGCCGAGCAGCACCCGGGCGTGACCGTTGGGTGCATAGCCTAGTTCGTCGATGATTGCCCGGACCCGTTCGGCGGTGGCCGGCGCCACGTAACCCGAGGCATTGACGACACGCGAAACGGTAGCGTAGGAAACCCCCGCGAGGGCGGCGATGCTCTTAAGCGTGGGATTGGACCGGGTCGCGGCCAACGTGAACCGGTGTCCGTGGCGGAGCATGATCCGGGCTGCAGTCGGGTCGGCTTCATGAATGCGCAGCATGGCGTCGGAAAGGCGCGCCCGCGTGTCGGGGTCGAGGGTAGTCCGGACCACGAGCGGTCCGGCCGGGATCGGGCGCGACTCGGCCAGGATCCGCAGGCGTGCAAAGTCAGGACCCTGGGCCAGGGTGGCCGGCCGGATCCGTGACTCGTGGGCGGCACCGGCGGCCACTTCGCCCTCGATCACGGCCTCGACCACGGCGCGGTGGCTTCCATAGAGATGGATCGAGACATCGCGATCAGGATCGAGCCCGGCCTCACGAAGCATCGCTCGTGGCACCAAAAAGCCCGAGGTTGACTGCCCGTCGACAAGACCCAACCGCACACCGCGCAGGGCCGCCATGTCGCGGATGCCGCTGTCGATCCGGGTGACCACCGCGCTGCGATAGGTCTGAGCCTCATGGCTGGCGCTGACCGGGGCCACGAGTTGCTCGATCCCGCCCGTCGCCTCGGCGTGGCGTGAGACGTAGTCGCCAACCATTGCTGCATCGGCCCGATTGGCCCGGAGCGCATCGAGGGTTTCCTGGTAACTGCCGGGGATGATCGTGCGCACCGGGCGCTCCAGGGCCTGGGCAAGGTAGAGGCGGAACGGTTCGACGTGCTCGGGCAAACTGACCTTGCCGCCGGCTAGGGTGGGCGCAAATGCGAAGGTGAACAGTGGTTGCTGATCCATGGGGCAGGCTCCGGGTGGGCAAACGCGTCTCATCACTGTCGTTTCCAGGCCAGCTCCTGTCAAGCACCACCCGTTACGTCGGTACGTAATCACAAATATTTCCATGTGTAAAGCTTTACAGGATCTTAACCATGCGGTCCGTTCCGTGACCTATCGTCATCTTCAGCAGGTGCGGCGGGACGGTTCTGCCTCGTGTCAAGCGATGGCTTACAGGAATGGAGCGCAAATGAATCGCACGCAGCGATGTGAAATGCTGGCACGGTTGTCAGATTCCGAACTTGCCGGTGTCACCCACATGATTCCGGTCTCGTCGTTGGCGGACCGGGTCGTGGTCGTCGAGCCCTCGGTTGGGATGGTCATGGCCCGGGCGATCGAAGGTGCCCACGGCGAGGTCTTCAATGTCGGAGAGGTCCTCGTCACCGAGTGCCAGGTCCGGATCGACCGCCGCGAAGGCTGGGGCATGCTGATGGGCAGCCGCCCCAACGCTGCGCTCGCGGTGGCCACCATCGACGCCGCCATCGTGGCCGGTCGCTTGGATGTGACGACAGTCGATGCAAGGCTTGCCCTCCTCATCGCCACGCACGACGCCGCCATCGCCGCCAGCCAGGCCGACCTCGCGGCCACCCGTGTCCAGTTTGAGACGCAGTAGCAAGGATGATGTCCTCCATGACCCTCCGCCTACCCGTTCCCACCGGCGCGGCGCGGTCGCCAAGCGACGCGATCGCGCACGATCCGATCCGGGCCAGTCAGCACATCTTCCGGATCGCGCTCGATGCATTGGCTAACCCCGGTTCGGTTCGGCAGGCCATCATTCACCCCCGCCTCCTGGCCGACGAGGCGGTTGCCAACCCCTACCTGGCATCGGTGCTGCTCACCCTGCTCGACCACGAGGTGTCGCTGCACGTCACCCCTGGGCCGGATGCTGCCGAACTCGAAGAGTTGATGGTCCGGCGCACCCGGACGACGCTCGTCGAGGCCGGGAGCGCTGACTTCGCGGTCGCGTCAACGGAATCGCTGGATCACGGCCTGCCGGAACGTCTCCGGCGGGGCAGCCTGGAGTACCCGGATGATGGCGCCACGCTGGTCGTCGATGTGCCGTCGCTCAATGGGGCAACGACGGGCGACCTCGAACTGACGCTGACCGGCCCGGGCATCGAATCCGTCAGGCGGTTGCAGCTCGCCGGGCTCCCGGCAGCCTTCATCCATTCGCGAAACCGGGCCGTGGCCCAATACCCGATGGGTATCGACCTGATCCTGATTGACACGGCGGGCCGGGTTGCCGGTCTGCCCCGGACCACCAACATTTCGATTTACGCGGAGGGCGCACGCTGAATGGCCTACACATCGGTAACCGGCGGGGCGGACGCGATTGCCGCCGCCGAGCGGTTGATCCAGCACCTGCCGATCGAATCCGGCGAACTGCTGCTCGAACTGCGTCAGATCCGCAACCAGTTGCGGGCGGCGGTCGATCAGGTGATGGGCGAAGGCGGGCTCTACGCGCCGGATCTCGCGGCGCTGGCCTTCCGCCAGGCCGAGGGCGACATGGCCGAGGCCTCGTTCATGGTTCGGGCCTACCGTAGCACGCTCCCCCGGCTCGGCTACGCCTTGCCGGTCAGTGGCAACGATATGCGAGTGGTGCGCCGGATCTCTTCGACCTTCCGCGATGTGCCGGGCGGCCAGCTGCTGGGCCGCACCCGCGATTACACTCAGCGCCTGCTCGACCTCGATTCGGAAACCTCATATCGTCACGCCGCGGCGGCGAATCCCGTCCCATCCAACGGGCACATTCCGAATGGCGTACCGCCGGCGGAAATGCCAGCCTGGGATGACCACCCGATGAAGGTCTCCGACGCGATGCGGGCGATGGGCCTGATTGCCGATCTGCCGGACCTTCCCCAGCTAGACGGCGAAACCGAGCCAGCCGACATCACCCGCCATTCGATGCGGTTTCCGGTCTCACGCTCGGCCTGGCTGCAAAGCCTCGCCCGCGCCGAAACCGGCGCCCTGGTGTGCCTCGCCTACAGCTCGCTGCGTGGCTACGGCGGCGGCTCCCACGGCACGATCGCCGAGCTCCGGGTCGGCGACCTGCCGATTCGCGTCACGCATCCCCTGACCGGGGAACCACTCACGATCGGGCACTGCCGGGTCACCGAGTGCGAGATGACCGGTGGGCAGAAGAAGAAGGATACCCGGCCCGGCGATCCTCGGTACGGGCTCAGCTATGGCCTGGTCTTCGGCCAGAACGAGCGGAAGGCGATCTCGATGTCGCTGCTCGACAGCTCGCTGATGGCTGGCTCGACCGAGGAAGGTAACCCGGCCCCGGCCAACGACCAGGAAATGGTGCTCTCGAACACCGATGGCATCGAAAGCTTCGGCTTCGTCGAGCACCTCAAGCTGCCGCACTTTGTCACCTTCGGCTGCGGCCTTGAAGTCAGCTCGACGAAGCCGGC
Source organism: Chloroflexota bacterium (assembly GCA_030858375.1). Classification (GTDB taxonomy): domain Bacteria; phylum Chloroflexota; class Chloroflexia; order Thermomicrobiales; family UBA6265; genus JACCYX01. The sequence goes on along the minus strand of JALZMD010000139.1, from coordinate 5,043 downwards.
CGATGTTGAAATCGAGGACCCCGTGATCGATGAGCTCGATGTGGACGACGCTCGCGAACTCGCCGGTGTCGGCGCGGCTAGCACCGAAGGGAGCTCCTCGTGATCGCCATCACACCCGCGGCCCCGGCAACCAATCTGCCGACCTACAACTACGCCTTCCTCGACGAACTGAGCAAGGGCGCGATCCGGCGGGCGATGCTGAAGGCAGTCGCGATTCCTGGCTACCAGGTCCCGTTCGGCTCGCGCGAACTGCCGATCGCCCGCGGCTGGGGCACGGGCGGGCTGCAGTTGACGCTGTCGCTGATCGGCCCCGGCGACGTGGTGAAAGTAATCGACCAGGGCGCCGACGACAGCGTCAACGCCGTAAACATCCGCCGCCTCGTCGAACGCACCGCCCCGGACGTGACCACCACCACGGACACAGCCGAAGCCACCATCATCCAGTCCCGGCACCGCACGCCGGAACTACCCCTGCGCAACGACCAACTGATGATCTACCAGGTCCCGCTGCCGGAACCGCTGCGTGTGATCGAGCGACGAGAGGCCGAAACGCGGCGCATGCACGGCGAGGGCGACTACAGCCGGATGTGGGTGGCGCTCTACGAAGATATCGTCCGCAACGGCAAGATCACCCGCGCCGCGGGCTATCCTGTGCTCGTCCACGGCCGGCACATCATGTCACCGAGCCCGATCCCTAAGTGGGACCTGCCGCGCCTGCACCGCTCCCAAAATCTCTCGCTCTTCGGCGCTGGCCGCGAGAAGCGGATCTACGCGATTCCACCGCACACCAGCGTCGTGCCGCTTGCCTTCGAGGATTACCCCTTCGCGGTCGAGGCCTTCGATGGCAAGCGCTGCGCCTTTTGCGGCAGCGAGGACACGTTCCTTGTCGCCACGCCAGATGCCGAGGGCGGTTCCATTTACACCTGTTCCGATACCGCCTGGTGCGTGAGCCAGATCGAGCGAGAGGAAGGCTCCCCCTCATGAGCGCTGTCATGATTGCCCCGGAGCGGGCGAACCACACCCTGGAACCGGTTTCGGCAGCGCGCCACACGCCGGTACTCGAAGTCCGGGACCTGACCAAGCTCTACGGCCCCGGCTGCGACCGGTGCCTGAACCTGACTGGCCCTGAACACAACCGCACCACCTGTCCCGCCTGCGGCACGGTCGTGGCCTGCGCTGGAGTCGAATTCGACATGCGGCCGGGCCGCACGCTGGGGATCGTCGGTGAGAGCGGCAGCGGCAAGACCACCGTCCTCCGCAGCCTCTACGGCGATGTCAAACCGACCGGTGGATCGGCGGTGCTGCACACGCCGGACAGTCCTGGCCGTGACCTCTTCACGCTCGATCCCCAGGACCGCCGCCGGGTGCGCAACTTCGACATGGGAATGGTCTACCAGACCCCGCGGCAGGGCCTGAACTTCGGGATCAGCGCCGGCGGCAACGTGGCCGAACGGCTGCTCGCCGCCGACTGGCGCCAGGTGACCAGGATTCGCGGCCGGGCCTCGGACCTCCTGGATCGTATGGAAATCGCCATCAACCGGATGGACGACATGCCTGGCACCTTCAGCGGGGGCATGCAGCAACGGGTGCAGGTTGCCAAGGCACTGGCCAACGGCCCGCTGATCCTGCTGCTCGACGAGATGACCTCGGGGCTCGATGTCTCGGTCCAGGCCGGCGTCCTCGACCTGATCCAGGAAATACAACACGAAGCCAACATTGCGCTGATCGTGGTCTCGCATGATTTGGGGGTGATCCGGCTGCTCTGCGAACGGGCGCTGGTGATGAAGAACGGCCGGGTCGTGGAACGCGGAATTACCGACCAGATCCTTGAGGATCCGCACCACCCCTACACCCAGCTGCTCGTCAGCTCGGTCAACAGCTGACCGACGGGCGGGCTCCAGGAACGCGTTTTGAGGCAGGGCAACCATGGCTGTGATGCGCACCACGCCACAACCGGCGCCACAATCCAACGTGCCCACATCCAGGCTGGTGACGGCCATCGCGATGCTGCTCCCGGTGCTCATCCTGGCCCTGGTCTTCGAATACTGGCCGGCGGTTCGCTCGCTCTACCTGATGTTCTTCGACTGGAACCTGGTTTCGCAGGATCCCGAGTTCGTCGGCTTCCAGAACTTCCGGACGATCGTCAACGACAGCCGGTTCATTACGTCCATCCGTAACACCGTATCCTACGCCGCGATCCTGGCCCCTCTGCAGATCGTCCTCCCCCTCGGGATGGCGCTGGTGCTGCGGCCGCTGGCAACCTCCAGGCTCTCGCTCGTCTACCGCACGCTGCTCTTCCTGCCGATGGTGATCTCGCTCCCGGTGGCCGCCGTGATCTGGCTCTGGATGCTGAACCCGGTCAATGGGGTCGTCAACGGGACGATCGAAGCCCTTGGCGGTAGGGGCGTGAACTGGCTGAACGAGCCACGGCCGGCGATGGCCTCCGTGATCGTGGTGGCCGCCTGGAGTTCGATCGGGTTCAATATCCTGCTCTACCTGACCGCGCTCGAAGGGATCCCCCGCGATGTGCGCGATGCCGCACGGCTCGACGGTGCAAGCGAATGGGCGCTGTTCCGCGGCATCGAGTGGCCGCTGATCTCCCCGACGTTTTTCTTCATCGTCCTCACCACCGTGCTCTTCGTCAACAACGAGATCTTCGGGGTCATCAACATCCTGACCCATGGCGGTCCGTACAGCTCGACGACCAACGTCCTCTACTACCTTTACGAGCGGGGATTCAGGTTCTTCCAGGCGGGTGAGGCCAGCGCGCTGGCGATCACGCTGGTCGGCTTCTTCCTGCTCGTGACGTGGATCCAATTCCGGGTTGGCGAACGGAAGGTGCACTATGGCAGCTGAGGGCCAGGTTACCTTCTCGCCCCCCACGACGCAGGCTACACGGACCGGGATGACGGTCCGGCAGGGCTCGATCCGGTGGCCGCGCCTTGGCCTGTATGCGCTGGCGATCGGCATGGTCGTGCTCATGACCTTTCCCCTGTTGTGGATGGTGTCGACCGCCTTCAAAGGACCCACCGAAATCTTCACCCGCACGCCGCAGCTCATCCCTTCGGCGCCGACATTCGAGAATTTCCGGGTGGCGTTCACGACCAAGCCCGTCGGCGACTGGATCCTCAACAGCACGATCACCGCAACCCTGACCACGCTCCTGCGGCTCTCGATCGCGGTGCCGGCCGCCTACGTCTTTGCCCGGCTCCGCTTGCCGGTCACCCGCCTGCTGCTGATCGTGGTGATCGGTACCATGATCATTCCCGGCGTGGTGACGCTGGTGCCGAACTACCTGTTGGTGGTGCGCCTGGGCTGGATCAACACCTGGCTCGGTGTGATCGTGCCCATGGCCGCCAGCAGCGCCTTCTTCATCTTCCTGCTTCGCCAACACATCATGCAGATTCCCACCGACCTCTACGATGCCGCCGAACTGGATGGCGCCGGGATGGTACGCACGCTTTGGGACATCGTCATTCCGCTGATCCGGCCCGGCCTGGTGGCGGTGGCCGCCCTCTCTTTCCTGTGGGGTTGGAACGCCTACCTCTGGCCACTGCTGGTCCTGCCTGGACCCGAGTCGCAAACCCTGGCCGTGGGCCTGGGCACCTATGCCTCCGATCCGGAGGGCGCCCAGCTCTGGGGCCCGCTGATGGCGGTGGCCCTGATTTCCTCACTGCCGCCGCTGCTGCTTTTCCTGGTCGCCCAGAAACACCTGGCGACGGCGCTTACCTCCGGGTTGAAAGGCTGAACGCCCTCGATCGTCACCCTTCGGACCGCTTATCGCATCGGGAAAGGACACATCGCCATGACTACGAACGGATCGGAACACGCGGACGCCCTGGTTCAACGAAATCCCGTCGGACGCCATCGATTCAGCCGACGTACGGCCCTGCGCGCCATGGCCGGAGGCGCGGTGTCGGGAAGCCTGGCGTTTGGCGCCATCCCCACCATCGCCCGGCAGAGCAGCTTCACGGAAATCGAGATCGCCCTCCTCCAGGTATTCTCCGGACCAGACCATCCGGCGATGAGGATGATCGAGGCCTTCAATGCCCAGGGAGCGGGCGTCCAGGTCACCGGGACCAGCTACGGCGCCAACTACGAGGAAGTGATGCAGCGGGCGCAAGCCAACATCAGCGCCCAAATCGGCCCGGCGATCGTCGTCACCGGGTGGAAGTACGCGCTCTTCGCGGACGCCGCGCTCAACATCGTTGACTTGCGTGAAGTTGGCGGCGAGGCCACGGACGCGGTCCTCGAACGCTACCGGCCGTGGGTGGTCGACATCGTCCGGGTCGGCGACAAGCTCGCCGGGCTGCCCTTTGCGGTCAGCACCCCAAGCCTCTACTACAACCGCGATCTCTTCACGCAGGCCGGGCTCGATCCCGAGGTTGCCCCAGCAACCTGGGAAGAGGTGGCTGAATTCGCGGCCACCCTCACCGCCGGATCTGAGATCGACGGCGCGGTGGTCGGCGAGGTCAACGAGTGGACCGCCCAGTCGTTCATCCAGAACAACGGTGGCCGCGTGCTCAACGACGAGGGCAAGGCGGCGTTCGATTCCGACGCGGCGGTCTCCGGGATGGCAGTCTGGGACGCGCTCCGGACCGACGGGCACTTCCTGACCATGGCCAATGACCAGATGCGCCCGGCCTTCCTCGCGGGCAACGTGCCGATGTACTTCACCTCGGTGGGCAGCCTGGCCGCGATCTCGTCCGGGGCCGGATTCGAGCTGGGAACCGCCGAGTTCCCCGCCACCGGCGAGATGGCCAAGTCGATGCCGAGCGGCGGCAATTTCCTCGGGGTGTACACCCAGGATGCCGGCCAGCAGGAAGCGGCCTGGGCCTTCCTCGATTTCGCCAGCTCCACCGAGGGCGCCACGATCTGGAACGAAACCGGCTATCTCGTGGCGACGACCGATGAGATTCCCCCGCTGCCAGGCCAGGAACCGGCCTACGTCCAGATGGAGGCCGGGCTCACGAATGAGACGATCTGGCCGGGTGAGCGCGGGTTGGAAGCCCTGAGCGTCTTCAACGACTGGATGTCCCGGAT
>JALZMD010000137.1 GCA_030858375.1 Chloroflexota bacterium | reverse complement strand
TCTTCGTCACGACGGGCACTGTAGTGGTTTCCACCACCCTGGGGGCGCTGGCCGCCGGGACCGCTCGGGCGGTAAGGCCGTTCCTCGCGTCGGCCTCCCCTGTATCCACCGCCGCCACCACCGCTGCGGGCGGGTCGAGGGCCACGATCGCGACCGCCGCCACCTCCGCTCCGGCCGGACGCGGCTGGTTCGGTCGAGAGTTCGGCGGTCACCGATTTGCCCTTGACCGAGGCGTTGTTGAGGGCGTCGATCACGCGCTGGGCGGTATCTTCCGGCACATCGACGAACGTGTAGGTATCCAGGATGTCGATTGCGCCGATCGAGCGACCCGGGATGTTGGCCTCGTTGGCGATGGCGCCGACAAGGTCCTGTGGCCTTACGTGGAAGTTGCGGCCAATATCGATTTGTAGCCGGACCATGCCAGCATCGTTCCGTCCGCCGCCGGAGCCGCCAAACGTGGAGCCGCTAAAGGTAGCGACGTCATCATCCTTCTGGACTGCGGTTGTATCTCGTCCGGTTTCGACGGCGTACAGCTTCAGGACCGCGGCGGCGATAGTGATCGCGTCGTGATCTTCGGCCAGGTCGCGAATCGGTTGCAGGTACGCGTTGTAGCTTTCTTCGTCTTTCATGACATTGACGACCATCGACTTGAGTACGTCACGTCGCCGATCGTTGACGTCGGATGCTGACGGTAGGCGCTTCTGCTCGACACGGGCCTTGGTGAACTTCTCGATCGAACGAATCCAACGTGATTCACGCGGCGTGACGAGGGTGATCGCGGTGCCGGTCTTGCCGGCACGACCGGTTCGCCCGATTCGGTGAACGTACGTTTCGACGCTTTCCGGGATGTCGAAGTTGATGACATGACTGACGTTATCGATGTCAAGGCCACGGGCCGCGACATCGGTGGCGATCAGGATATCGGCCTGGCCAGCTCGGAAGCGGCGCATGACGCGGTCGCGCTGGACCTGCGAGAGATCGCCGTGGAGGGTCTCCACCGCAAAGCCGCGAGCCATCAGCGACTCGCCAAGCTCATCCACACCGTGTTTGGTGCGGCAGAAGATGATTCCTGGGCTCGGCACCTCGGCGTCGAGGATCCGGGTCAGGGCATCGACCTTCCGCTGGCGCGGAATCTCGTAGAAGACCTGGTTGGTTTCCGCAACGGTCATTTCCTTGCCGCGAACCTGGATTCGCTGCGGATCCTTCATGTACTTCCGGGCCAGATCGGCGATCCGGGGCGGCATGGTGGCGGAGAAGAGCGCGGTCTGTCGCTCAGCCGGCACCTGCTGGAGAATCCACTCGATGTCTTCGACGAAGCCCATGTCGAGCATTTCGTCTGCTTCGTCGAGCACGAAGAATTTGAGGTTGTCGAGGTGGAGCGTGCCGCGGCGCATGTGATCCATGACGCGACCCGGCGTTCCGACGACGATTTCGACGCCGCGCTGGAGACCGCGCAACTGCCGCTCGTACGGTTGTCCACCGTAGATTGGCAGGGTCTCGATACGCTTGTGGCGACCGAACTTCTGCAGCGCCTCGGACACCTGAATCGCCAGTTCGCGGGTCGGGCACAGGATCAGCGCCTGGACCCCGCCCTTGCGGGACTCGATGGTTTCGATGATCGGCAGGCCGAACGCTGCCGTCTTGCCGGACCCGGTCTGGGCCTGGGCTATGACGTCCTGGCCAGCAAGCAGGGCCGGAATGGTCCGTTCCTGGATCGTCGACGGAACTTCGTAGCCCACGGACGTGATGCTCTCGAGGAGAGCACCGCTCAACCCGAGGTCGGCGAACGTGACGCCGGCAGGCTCATCCTCGACGATGACAGCGTCCGCATCGCCGACGTATTCGGCTGGCGCGCTGGCGACGACATTTTCAATCGCGGCCGCGTTCTCGGGCCGGTCGAGGATGGCTGCACCACCGGTTTCGGTGATCAGGTAGGGGCCGAACAGACGAGTTGATACTACAGGGTTATGCATAAAAGAGGTGACTCCCATCACAACGTTGTGTCGTTGACGACACAGGAACACAAACCGTGGAGGCCGATGAACGGTCCCAGACTCTTCCGGATTGCATTGAATTGGTGTGTGGTGTCTTTTTCGATGGACAGAGGCACTCGGACGGATCCGGGACGCAGCCAAGCGACAGCCACACTTCTCGTCACACAGTTCCCGTGTGATTCGAGAGCGATGTGGCACTCATGCCGCCGCACTGCTCTCAGCGGCCCGCTCGCCGCTACCCAAACCCACTTGCCGCGTGCGCGGCAGGCAAGCTCTTACCCATCCGGGTTGTACCCGGTCCGGAAGTGGCACGCATGGGAATGCGCTGACCAGCTTCGATTTGGAGCTTGCGTCCTGTCGTGGAGTTTCCTGACCATTGCGAACGTGGTGTGACCGTCGGTCATGCACGCTGAGCCGTCAGATGGAGAAACCATGGAGGAACTTGTCAAGGGATCATCCCTTGTGACGACTTTCACTATACCCGAATCCCGTCTTTTTGTCCATACATTCGGTAAGTGCCTTTAGCTAAGTTGAAGAAGGGTGGCGTGAATAACCAGTGCGAAGAGGAAGAGCCGGGTAAAGGAGCCCGGCTCATTCCGTGGGTGGAGAAGGGTTCCGACACGATCCAGATCGCAGGGGGCGATCACTCCATTGGTTCGTATCCGACCTACACGATGGTTCAGATCAGGCACCACACAAGATCACGAGCATCGGAGTGGAACGGTAATATCGACTGGATACGTGGGGTAGAGGGAAAGGGCTGATTTCACTCTCGCACCGGCCGCCTCGTTCCTTCGAGGTCAAGACCATAATGCCGCAAGGGACGCCCCCGATCATCCGCATTTTTACCTATTTCAGACACTACGTAGTGGTTCCCATCTACGTGATTTGCTGTGTGTTGGGATGGGGCAGCTCCCATTTGGTAAGGTTTCATCCTTTGAAACTCGGATTTCCCTAGTGTAAAGGCAGGAAACGTGACCCCATATGCCTCGAACGATCTGACGGAACGCGGTCTCAAAGCGCGCGAAAACCTCGTCAACGCCCTTCGGGAATGCGGGGAACTTGCAGACGCGGTCGCTACCTTCCAGGGTCGGGAGCTCATCGAGGTCCTCGATTACCTGGATAGCCTCAGGTTCGTGATGGCGGAGTCCGGCCAGTTGTTGGCCGGGGTCGTTCGTGGCTCGGAGGGATGAATGATTCCGGTGGGGCGGCGATGCTCGCCGCCCCGGCCCGGCTATGCGATCGGTGGGAAGATCCGGATGTCCCAATTCGGTTCGGGCATGTCCCGGTCGAGCGGGTAGACCGGCCGCTCAACGCGAGTGAACTCCAGCGATTCGATATCCTGGTTCACGGCGCCGGGAGTCAGAGCCTGGTAGGCAGCGGAGGCGGCCGCTTTGAGTTCCGGCTCCAGGTAGCCCCACTTGCCCACAGTGATGTCGTGGTCGGCGACATCGAGCCCGAGATTCGCAAATTCGCGTAGCTGATGATACGGCTTGCGACGGCTGGGGATCACGATGTGGACTCCGCCGGACCGAATTACAGCAATGTCGCCACCGACCCGATCGTTCTCGTAGATCGAATGGATCACGCCGTGGAGCGGCAGCGGCGAACCGTTGACCGGATCGTTGATTCCCCCAATCACGATATCGACCTCGGCCCCGACGCCAGCCGCCACCGCTGTCCTGACCGCGTCGGCGCTGGCGATCGCGGAGACGATTGCGGTTCGGTCACCACTTGCCAGCTCGGGCCGCGACAGTAGCCGTTCGACCATGTAGGGAATATCGCCAGCGCCACCCGCCGTCGGGTTGTCCCCGGAATCACTGATGAGCACGGCCTTCTGGTTCAGCTTCAAGGCCTCGTCGATCGTCCAGTCCGCCGAGCCGGTCGGCACGCCGAATCCGAAGTCGGCCCGGGCATCCCAGTAGCGTTTCGCAATCTTCAGGGCCTCGCCCCGGATCGCCTCGACATCGGTACCAGTGACCACGGTGGTGGCGTTGGCGCGGGGCTGGTCGGCCCACACGTATCCCACCCACAACGACGCGTCGATCACGCCGTCGACCGGATCCGATTCTTCGAGCTTCCGGAAGACGGTGGCGCCGGGTTCCCACATCGTGCTGGTCCGCTCGCCCGGCAGGTTGACCGGGATCCGGGTCCAGGCGCGGGAGGGCCGGGTGTTGCTGTCGAGCAGCGAGAGCA
>JALZMD010000375.1 GCA_030858375.1 Chloroflexota bacterium | reverse complement strand
AGCCCTCGCCCATGAACCCGGTCTCAATCCACAAGACCTGAAAGCGGCTGCCCGTTACTATGACGCCCAAATCGTGTTTCCCGAACGCATCTCCGTCGAGAACATGATTGACGCCGTTGCCCACGGCACGATCGTCCGCAACCGGGCCCGGGTCGAAGATCTAATACTTGAAGCTGGCCGGGTGCGTGGTGTCCGGTTCGAGGATGACGCAACAGGCGAGCAATTCACGGCCAGGGGCAGCGCCGTCGTCAACGTGGCAGGCCCGTGGGTCGACCGCGTCCTCCGGAACGCCGGCCTTGAAACACGAGACAACCCCCTTCTGGGCGTGACCAAAGGCACCCATATCATCGTCGAGCCGTTCCGTGGCGCACCCTCCGATGCCCTGTACATCGAAGCCAAAACTGACGGCCGACCGTACTTCATCATCCCCTGGAACAACCTTTACCTGATCGGAACGACCGATGACCGGTATGACGGTGATCCCGACCGCGTCGTGCCGACCGAGGACGAAATCGCGTACCTGCTCAACGAAACCAACATAGCGATTCCCACGGCAGGCCTTACCCGCGATTCGGTGTGCTACGCCTACGCTGGCCTTCGCCCTCTCCCGCACCAGAAGAGTGGTTCGGAAAGCGCGATCACACGCCGCCACGTTATTCACGATCACGCACCGCAGGTGTATGGCTTGCTCTCGATCGTGGGTGGGAAGCTGACGACCTTCAGGAACCTGAGCGAGCAATCGATCGACAAGGTCGGCGAGTTGCTCGGCAGGGACCTTCCCAATTCCACGACAGGCACCAGCCTCCTGCCTGGCGCCCCGGAATCGTTCGGCGCCTTCGCGCGGGATTTTCAGGACTCCCGGCCCTCCTGGCTGAGTGAGCAATCAGCGTCTTACCTCCTGTACGTCTACGGCTCACGAGCCAGTGACGTGGTCGCTCTGGCGGAACACGATATGGCCCTTCGAGTGGTTGTCAGCCCGGCAACCGGCCTGATTGCCGCCGCCATCGTGTTCAGTTTCACCGATGAGCACGCGTCGACCCTGACCGATGCCATCATGCGCCGGACCATGATTGGCTACGCCTCGGACGCCGGATTCAACGCCCTCGACGGCGTATCCCGGGCCGTCGCCCATGGACTTGGCTGGGATGACCTGCGCATCGCCACCGAACTGGAACGCCATCGCGAGCACATGACCAGGTTCCTGCCGAAGGCGTTGTTGGGCACGCCAGTTGCGTCACCCGCAGCACTGTAGGAGAACAAAAGAAGGTGCCTGGCGGTCAACGCCGGAACGTTCAAGGCGTACGTACAGATAAGCCATGAAAGCCCCCTTTTGGAGGGTTGCTAAAGGCTAGCTTCGTCGCTAAGATGGGTGTTAAGAAACCGTGATGATCCGGTAAAGGGTTGCCAATCTCACGGGCTATCGAAGAGGTGATTGTTGTTGGCTGGCAATGATCCCGACTCATCAATCGACCTGCATTGAAAGGAATGTGTCCCGAATGACCGACTCTTCGAATACTGCTGTCCGCGCGCTTCGTCCGAGCCTCGTCATCGCGGAAGCGCTTGTCGATCGCCACGGGCCGACACAGATTGTCAATCGCGCGAAAAGACTTGGCTTCTCCCCCGATCTCACCAACGCTGTAGTCGGCGTCTGCTGTGGCCGACAGCATTGTGAACCGCCATCCTCCCCGAAAATGCTCCGCGGCCCTGTCGAGGCAATCCAGTCCTGACGCTGCTGCAACCCAATCATTTTTGTCCCGTAACCGGGCGTATGCTATATTTCCCGTTCGAGATCGCCTCAGGTGGTCTCTGCTTGATGCGCGCTCCGCGAGTGCGCGCGAACCGGAACACAGCTGTTAGCGGTCGATTGCACCTCTGGTAGCGGGGTAATCGTGGTCTGATTGCGGATGACCAGGACGGGTCGTAGTGCAACCTGCTCGCCGCAACGTGTTTGCTCCAGTCGGAATATGGCATGTGTGAAACATCTCACCGATTGATTCCGGAAACCTTCCAAATGTGCTTATTGCCTGTCATGGTTTGGCGAATCGACCGAAGTCATTTCGGTGCGGATTCCCGTTCAGGAGTTCTACGTGCTTAAACTTCGTCTTCGCCGCACTGGCGCCAAGAAGCGCCCCAGCTACCGGATCGTCGTCGCCGAGCACAGCTCGCCACGCGATGGCCGATTCATTGAAATCATCGGACACTACAACCCGCTCACCGAGCCTTCCACCGTCAAGGTCGACGAAGAACGGGCCCGTCACTGGCTGAGCGTTGGCGCCCAACCGACCGAAACCGTCGCAGGTCTGCTCAAGCGCGCCGGCGTGATTGCCTCGGAGCCAAAGGCCGACGCTGTAGCGGCTGATGCCTCCTAGCGCATGGCGAACGACCAGGACGAGGCCCTGAAGGGCCCGCGTGACGAGGACGACGCGTTGGATGGGGTCGAGGCCGAATCCGGCGTTGCCGTTGAACGTGACGACGCTGTCGATGATGAGGCCACGGAGTCGCTCCGGGAGTTGGTCACATATCTCGTCAACAGCCTCGTCGACGAGCCTGAGTCGGTCGAAATCGACGTCACCCGGCGCGGCGCGGCGGTACACATCCAGTTGCGTCTCCCGGAAAGTGAGCTGGGCAAGGTGATTGGCCGGGGTGGCCGGATTGCCAAGGCGATCCGGACCGTCCTCTTGATTGCAGGCTCCAAACATCACTTGCGCGTCAGCCTCGACATCGAAGGCTGACCTGCTCCATCACACCGAAAGCACGCTCATGGGATCCAAAACACCACCGAATCAATCCGGCACACCGGTTGACGGCCAACCATCGTCAACCGGTGGTGTTCGTTCGCCCCGCGTGCGCAAGCCGGTCGGCACACGGAAAGCCAAACCGGAACGGAAGTCTGGTGGCGCATCCGCCAAGTCCCTGATCGAAACCCCGGGCCCTGATCCAGACGCGAGTGTGGAAGGCATCAGGCTCACGATCGGCGTCATCGGCGGAACCCACGGTGTCCAGGGAGAGTTGAAGCTCAAGCTCCTCACCGATCACCCGGAACACCTCTCAACGATTCGCAAGGTCTACCTTGGCGAGAGCGATGCGTCTACCAACCTGACAAGCGTCCGGTTCCAGGGAGACCAGGCCCTGATCCGGCTTGAAGGCGTTTCGACTCCGGAAGAGGGGAAGCTCCTCGGCGGGCTCAAGGTCCGGATCGCCGGATCCGATGCCCTGCCGCTGGAAGAGGGTGAATACTTCCTGTTCCAGCTCGTCGGGCTGGCCGCCATCACCACCGATGGCACGGCCATCGGCACAGTGACCGACATCCTCGAAACCGGAGCCCATGATGTTCTGACGATCAGGCCCGAAACCGGTCCGGACATCCTCGTCCCAAACCATCCCCGATACGTGCTCGATATCGCCCCCCAACGTAACCAGATCGTAATCGACCTGCCAGTCTACACTTCCTGATCGCATTCTTTTGTCATTTTGAGCGGGTGCGCATTTTTGGGCTCAACGCGTCGACGGCAGGGTCAATCTCTGCCCGTCTGTGGGTTGGGATGAAGTCGTCCGCTCCTCCCGAACTTCCTCCTCAGATCAACGATAATCCGATCGACACCAGCAAGATCAGCAGGACCAGTCCACTAATCATCGCGTAACGCCGGTCCCCCTGCCGGTAGAACGCAATCGCGATCACGATCGTTGAGGCAAATGGCGTCAGGATAATCGAGATGATCCCAAGCCCGATGATCGCTTCGGCGTCGCCCCTGGCGATTCCCTGCACGATATCTGCCGGTTGTTCCAGCGTTGATGGCAAGGCCTCTTGCCGGAACACGGCGAGCGTCAGTCCAATTGCCATGATAATCACCGCCACCCGGAAACCGGTTTCGAGCACGCGCGCGGCCAGTTCCCGAAGTCTCGCCTGATCTATCGCGCCGTTCGCCTGATCGGTGCTCATCGCATCCCCCTAGGTCCAACTGATTCCGAAAGCCTCGAGCACCATCGAGACGCCGAGATAGGCGATCACGATCACAAACACGAGGATCAACCTTTGCGTCTGCACCCGACGCGTAATCTGCGATCCAAGCTTGGCCCCGGCGAAAATGCCGATCATCGCCGGTACGACAATCGTCGGATCGATTTCATCATGCGAGTAGAAGACCGCCGCCGTTGCCACCGCCGTCATGCCAACCATGAAGGAACTGGTTCCGGCGGCTGCCTTGACGGGCACCTTCATCATCAGGTTCATCAGCGGTACCTGGATCGCGCCCCCGCCGATGCCAAGCATTCCGGACAGCACGCCCGCTCCACCGCTGATGGCGAGGCCTGGCTTGATCCGTGATGGAAGGTAGGTGACGACCAGCTTCGTGGCCGGATCAAGGAACGACGACCGCAATCCAAACGGATCAGGGGCGTCGATCGGCGGCGGCGCGGGATTGATCCGACGCTGCCGCAGCATGCTCCCCGCCGAATAGAGGAGCACCAGTCCCAGGACCAGGCTAATGGCACTGGCATCGACCCGAAGCGCGATCAGCGCGCCGATGATCGCGCCTATCGCCGTCGTGACCTGGAGCAACATTGAAAGCCGGAGATTCGTGAACCCACTTCGAATATGGACCGACGATCCAACCACGGAGTTGGTCACCACGCAGATCGCGCTCGCTCCCACGGCGATCCGGGGGTCGATATCGAAGAAGAGCGTGAGCAACGGCACCAGGAATACCCCGCCTCCAAGCCCCA
>JALZMD010000091.1 GCA_030858375.1 Chloroflexota bacterium | reverse complement strand
CCCGAATCGCGGCGGTGGCATATGCCATCCGGCACCACCTGGATTGTCCGTCTCGGGTCGACCGTCACGCACATCGGGACTGGGCGTGGTCAACGATGGGCGGTAGGTTTCACGGTCGAGTGGGCGGACATGACGTGGCTTAAGGGACGCGATGGCGGCGCCAGACCGCCATCGCGTCGATGACCCCGGACCTAGTACGGATCCTCGAAGGCCGGCGGCAACGGGCTCGTTGGAGGCAGTTCGTCGTCCGTGTCCTGATCCAGGGTCACGACGTGCCCGGCGCAGCCTGGGCGGTCTCCCGGATCCATCAGGTTGACGTCCGAAACCTGGCTGGCGATGAGGTTGCGGTCGTAGTCGATCCACTGCTCAACCACGACGGGTTCGGCCAGCGCCCGGCTGACGTTCTGCTGCTCGCTCACCCGGAGGACGGCGACGGCGGGGACCGTGATCCCGGCACAGTTGGCGGCAATGCCTTGGTAGCTGCCGGTGTTGACACCCGTGATCGTGAGCGAGACGATCACCATCTCGCCGGCTTGCACGGCCGCTTCCATGGAAAAATCGAGGTACGCGAACGATGCTTCCAGGTCGTTCCCGAACGTGACGAGCCCGGCGCGGCCGGCATAGTCGCCCTCCGGGGTGTGGAGCACCGCATCGGGGCTGGGTTGGTAGCCAGCCACCTCGCCAGTAATGCTGCCGAAGAACTGGGTTGCCAGGACAGCGCCCGGGGAGCTTTGGGCCGACACCGTGGGCGTCAGGCTGCTGAGGATGGCCAGCAGTGAGGCCACGAGCGCAACAGGGAAACGGTTGATGTGGGGATTGCGTCGAGATGTGTTCATGCGATGCCTCCGATTCCAGCCGCCAGCAGGGCGGCGAGGTTCCTGATGATGTTGAACGGGATGGGACAAACGATCACTGGAGACGAGAGCAACGGGAGCATGGATCTGCCTTTCGGCTGCGGGATGTCCGTCGTGGACATCCCGGGCGCATCTGTGACGCGACACTGAGTGACGCGGGGACCCGAAAACAACGAGGACTCCTTTCCTGGACAAGCCGGTGCGGCCCGGGGAATTACGGTGTTGCCTCGCGTCCATCCTGTTCCCCGGGGGGACGACCGCCACCACCCTCGTCTCGCACGCGACCGAGGCGTATTGCCGCGGGCAACCTCGCCCTGCACGATCGCCATTTCCGGGAGACAGGGATTCATGGCTGGATGCCTTTCCGGGAAAAATTGATGGAGAGAACGACGGCAGGAGAAACAGCCGGAGCAGTTCCGGTATGGATTGGCAACCGCAGCCTGCTCCTCCCTGCTGCGATCATCGTGCGCTCGCGTCCGCGACGGGGCATCGTCAGGACTACGCATTCGCAGGTGGGGGATGTTTGCACGAATTACTGAGGCGCCCGGATCGCCAGCCGTCGATACGTCGCCACGCGTTTGCCTGGCGTCTGGACTCATGCCGTGAGCATGGCCTGGAGGTCTCGGGGTGGGGTTGCCACGAATTCGCGGTCGGGTAGAATAAGTGACCGGAATGTACGTGGGTTTGCCGCGCCTGCGCCTTGGGACCTTCTTCCAGCCACAGAGCCCCATTCGATGGGTTCGTGGCCCGCAAGCATCGAACACCGGGAGGTGTACTCCAATAGCACGCATGCTCGTCGTTGGCTGAAATGACGGGCGTGCCACAGCGGCAGCGCGATCTTCGGATCAAGCATTGGTCGAGGCACCAGCTGTGAAAACCCTGATACGTATATTTGGCTACCTGAAACCCTATTGGGCGCGGATGATCCTCGTCTACCTGTGTCTCGGTATCGGCATGGCCCTGCAACTCGCGATTCCCCTCATTCTCGGGCGCGCGATCGACAATGGCATCATCGACCGGGACCTCGATTACCTGACCCGGGCGGTCCTCCTGATCATCGGCCTCGCCGTGTTCCAGGCAATTTTCATGTTCTTCCGCACCTATGGAACGCACGCGCTGGCGGAACGGGTCGGCAACGACCTGCGCAACGAGATGTACGCCAAATTCCAGGAACTACCCTTCCAGTTTTACGACCGGGCCCAGACCGGGCAGTTGATGTCACGGGCGACCGATGACATCAACAACATCCGGGGCATGCTCCAGTTTTCGATGCGGGCGGTGGTCCAGACGGTCGCGATGGTGGCAGTGATCGCCGTTATCCTGTTTCGCGAGAACTGGTTGCTGGCGACGATCGCGCTTTCGACGACGCCGTTCCTGGCCTGGTGGGGAGTGCGGTTCTCGATGTCGATCCGGCCGATGTTCCTCAAGGTCCAGCAGCAGTTTGGCGTGATGACGACCGTGCTGCAGGAGAATGTCGCCGGGGGCCGGGTGGTTCGGGCCTACGCCCAGGAGGCCGAGGAATCGGACCGGTTCGAAGTCGAGCTCGAATCACTGTTCGAACACAACATTCGGGCCGCCAACCGGTGGGCCCTGAGCTACCCGATGACGCTGGCGCTCAACGCGTTGAGCGTGGCCGGGGTCGTCTGGGTCGGCGGCTGGATGGTGCTCACGGGCCGGATCTCGATCGGGACGCTGGTCGCATTCGAACGTTACACGGCGATGCTGCAGGAGCCGATCCGTTGGCTCGGTATGATCGTTAACCACTTCGCCAAGGCGATCGCCTCGGCCGAGCGCATCTTCGAGATCCTCGACACCAGGGCCCGGATCAGGAACCGGGCGGACGCCGTGCCAGTCGAAGGGATGGTCGGCAAGCTCACCTTCGATCACGTCAACTTCCGGTACAGCAGTGCTCGCGCCGAAACGCTCCACGACATCACGTTCGAGGCGAATCCGGGCGAGATGATCGCTCTCGTCGGCCCGACCGGCTCGGGCAAGAGCTCGGTCGTCAGCCTGATTCCCCGGTTCTACGATCCGACCGACGGAAGCGTCCTGATTGATGGTCGGGACATCCGCGAGTTCACGCTGGAGAGCCTGCGGCGGCAGGTCGGGATCGTGATGCAGGAGACGTTCCTGTTCTCGATGTCGGTTCGCGAGAATATCTCCTACGGCTCGCCCGAGGCATCACTGGACGCGATCGTGGCGGCCTCGAAGGCGGCCAAAGCCCACGACTTCATCATGCGGATGCCGGAGGGCTACGACACGGTGATCGGCGAGCGCGGCGTGTCGCTCTCCGGTGGCCAGAAGCAGCGCCTGGCGATAGCCCGCGGCCTCCTGATCGACCCCCGAATCCTGATCCTCGACGCGTCGACCGCGAACGTCGACAGCGACACCGAGCATGAGATCCAGACCGCGTTGCGGACGCTGATGGCGAACCGGACGACGATCGTGATCGCCCAGCGCCTGACCTCGGTCCGCGATGCCGACCAGATCCTGGTTTTCGAGGATGGCGCGATCACGCAGCGCGGCATGCACCGTGACCTGATCGGGCAACGGGGATTCTACCGGGAGCTCTACGATCTCCAGATGCGGGACCAGGAAGAGGCCCAGGCGGCGATGACGGACAAGAGACTACCCTCGGATAACGTGGAAGTCGACATCGAAGTTCCCAGCCTGGCCGGGAAGGCGGTGACCCCGTGGGCATGATCCGCCACCAGGATGACCAGCTTGTCCTCGGCAAGGCCTACGACAGCCAGATCGCGCGGCGGCTCGTTGGCTTCCTGCTGCCCTACCATAGCCGGCTCTGGCTGGTATCGGTCTTCGTGGTGCTGGTGACGGCGGCCGACCTCGCGTTGCCGCTGCTGTTCAGCCGGGCGATCGACGAAGT
>JALZMD010000081.1 GCA_030858375.1 Chloroflexota bacterium | reverse complement strand
GACTCTGGATGGCATCGTTCTCTCCTATGAGATTGCTTCCCGTCGCCGCGTTCGGCGTCGGGCGACATGACTGGTGAACTGAACCGGTTTCCCAGCACATGCCGAAATAGACGGCGGAACCTGGCTGCACCGGCCACGGGAAGTGTGCCACGGTCCGCCGCGCGCAACGTCAAGGGAATATCAATTCCCGGTGCAACGGAATGATCATAGCGAAAATTGGGACTAATTGAAAGCTGGCGTTAATCGTTGACTGTCAGCTGGCGCTCATTGTCGTGGTGCGGATGAGTACGGCTTCAGTTCGTGGCTGGCACCTTGCCTGGCGCGGAGCGCGTTAAATGTTATTCCGCCGGGTAGCGCAGCCGACCAGTGGCAGCGCTGCAATATCTCCTGCCGAGGCAGTTCCAGAATGATGTTCGCTGCGGCGAAGAGATTCCTTCACTCGCTCACGAAATCTTGTGGATATAACCGGTCGCCCTACAGCTGGACCCCACAGACGAGTGCGTGGCCGTTCGCCTCGGTCCAACGTTCGAGTTCGGCGAGGTCGTCTTCCTCGATCAGGAATTGCTTGCGGCAGGTTGGGCACACCACCGCGTAGCAACAATCGCCCCGGGTTTCGCACCACTGGAGGACTGATCCAAAGGCATGGCAGTCGCTGGTACAAAGGTGGGCGACAACGTGCTGGACGTTGGGGCCCAGGGTCGTGACGTCAATCGACAGGGTTTGGACTCGGTCGCTCATGGGGAACTCCGGTAGTGACACGGACAGGTCCATTGCGTCGTTGCAGGTCACTCATCATAGATCACGGGTTTCCATAAAGCAATTCCGAAAGGGCCCGTTCGCGAGCCATTCGGAAGGGTTGCGGCACGAATGGCTCCTCGCCGCTCCCGTGGCATACTGGGTCGCCGCGATACGCATGGGCGAAAGACCATTTCCCGGACGCAAGACCACCAGAGGTGAATGTCGATATGTCTCATGATGTCGCCGGTGGAAGCGATTCCGGTTCGGCGAACGTGGATGAACGCCCCGGATTCGTTTCGCTCCTGCGCGAACCGAACATGCGCCGGTTGTGGATTGCCCAGGCGTTCTCCAGCGCGGGCGAATCGCTCGCCCAGATCGCGATGCCGCTGCTGGTGTACGAGCTCACCGGCTCGGCCCGGCTGGTGGGCTTGATCGCCCTGGTTCTGATCCTGCCACGGGTATTGCTTTCGCCGGTGACCGGCCTGCTCGTCGATCGGGTGAACCGTCGACGCTTGATGATCCTGGCGGATTCGTGGCGTCTGATTCTGGTGATCATCGTGCCGTTCACCACCGGGATGTGGCCGCTGGCGCTGCTGGCGGCGGGCATCGCGATCGGTAACGCGGTGGCCCGCCCGGCCGAACTGGCGACCGTGCCATCGGTCGCCGGTCCACATCGGCTGGTTTCCGCCCTCTCGCTGGTCCAGGTCACGAGCGGCGTGATCCGGATTGCCGCACCGGCGGCGGGCGCGGCGGTGATCGCGGCGATCGGGCCCGGACCGGTCTTCTGGGTGCAGGCCCTGTGCTACATCGGGTCACTGCTCGCGCTCCGCCGGTTGGTCGTTCCCGCCGTGGTGAGGATCGACGACCGGGGACGGGGATTGCTCCAGATGGCCAAAGCCGAAATGTGGGCTGGGGTCAGGGCGATCGTGTCCATGCCGATCGTGCGCGGCGTGACCGCTTCGGAAACGCTCTGGTCGCTCGTTGCCGGCGCGATGGTCGTGGCGGGAGTGGTCTACACCCAGGAAACGCTCGATCTCGGTGACCGGGCCGACGCGGCCTTCGCCTTGATGACGACGTTCATGGCCTCTGGCGCAGTTGTCGGGGCGCTGCTCGCGAGCCGAGTCGAACGCCGGATCGGCCGACCGGCCCTGCTCATGGTCGGTTACCTGGGGCCATTCTTCATGTGCGCCGGATTCTTCAGCCCGCCGATGGGGGTGATCTACGCGGCTTGGTTCGCCCTGGGATTCACCGATGCCTGGGCGGTCATCTCGTTTCAGTCGTACCTCGCGGAGGCGGTGCCCGCGGAGTTGCGGGGCCGGGTCTTTGCCGCCTGGGGTGCTGTGGTCGCGCTCGGCGGGGCGCTCGCCTTCCCGTTGCTGGGGCTCATCACGCCCTGGCTGGGGGCGCCGAACACCTTTGGCCTGGTTGGCCTGGTCGTCGGTATCGGCGGGCCGTTCCTGCTCTGGAGCACCGGCGCGATCGACTCCGTGCGGACCCATCAGGCACCCGTCGGGTGATAGGCTGACCGCAACGGCAGAGGGTGCGCGCAGACCGGTTTCCAGGAAGGTCGTTATCCGGCAGATTCCCGGCGGTCCCAGATACCGATATTCGCCAGATTTCAGCCCGGAATGGTCACCGGGTGCGATCGCCATCGTCAACGGAAGATGCGGCGGGGTGGGTTGTTACGGGCGTTTCACTCCGGGCCACCAGGCCACAATCGCCGCCGCGAATGCGAACG
>JALZMD010000079.1 GCA_030858375.1 Chloroflexota bacterium | reverse complement strand
GGGGTTCCCATGTAAATGATGCGATGCGTCATGTCGAACCTTTCGGACCTTCTGGCGCGTGAACGAAATGGCGATTTCGGTCACAATGGCTTGCGAGGATCGTTGATTATTTGGGATACAGGTGAATGCAGCCAACCAAGAGTGCGTTGTTCCAGATAGATGTCCAAGGCGAATACATCCAGGGACCAATCTCCCTGGACCAGCCGGTCGGTACCCTTCCCATCGTCGATGATGCCCGCTGGAGTGCCGCACTGACAAGTGATTCCTGGGTGGCCTTGCTGGTTTGGCTCATCCTGCTCGTCGTCATGCAACTCGCAATGTGGCCGGTCGTGGGCCGGATTTTCTCTCGCTTTCCCGATCAAGGCTGGGGATTTGGGCGACTCGTCACCCTGATGTCCGCCGGCTACCTGGTCTGGTTGCTGGCCAGTGTCGACGTCGTTGCCTTCCGGGCGGTGTGGTGCGCGGCGGCGGTGGCGGCCGTGGGAATTGGCGCCTGGCTGGTCGGCGGGCGTCGTACCAGAGCCACGCCCGAGAGCAGCGCGCGCCCCTGGTACCGCAGCCAGTCAATTGTGACGATTGTGACGGTGGAGATCGTCTTCTGGGCCGTTTTCGCGCTGTTCCTCGCCTACCGCCTGATCAACCCCGATTCCTATCACCCGGTCTGGGGCGGTGAGAAGCCGATGGAGTTCGCACACATCAACGCGATCCTGCGGTCCGCCCACTTTCCGCCCCACGATCCGTGGTACGCCGACGGTCTGCTCAACTACTACTACTATGGCATGTACCTCGTCGCGTTCATGATGAAACTGACCGGCATCCCGAGCGAGATCGCCTTCAACCTGGCCCAGCCGACGATAATGGCGATGCTCGCGGCCGGTGCCTTCAGCGTCGCCTCGGCGATTTCCTTCTCGCTCACGCGATCACGAGCAATTGCGCGAATCGGCGGTCTGGCCGGCGTCGTGCTGGTCAGCTTTTCCGGGAACCTGATCGCGGCGGCCCGGGTGCTGGAAACGCTCACCGAAGGCGGTCCTTCGCTTGCGGACTTCCTCCATTGGTTCTGGTATCCAACACGGTGGATCCCGTTCACGATCCACGAGTTCCCCTACTTCACCGGTACCTACGCCGACCTGCATGCCCACGTCGTGGCACTGCCGATCACCGTCCTGATCATAGGATTATGCTTCGCTCTCGCGCAGGATACGCGGCGATTCGCGATTGCGACCCGCCGGCCGCACGCGTTTCCTTCGGAGACGAATTCGCTCCTGTTGACGCTGGGTTTGCTGGCGCTCGCGATCGGCACCCTGTTCGTCACGAATGCATGGGACGTGCCGACCTACGCGGCACTCACCGGCGTGACGATGATCCTTGCCACCCGAGCGCTCTCCCCCCTTTGGGCGAGACTGGCGATCGCGGGCGGGGTAACCATTGCGGTCGGTCTCCTCACCTACGCTCTGGTGCTCCCGTTCTCGCTGCATTATGTCGCCCTTTACGGGGAGGTCGCCGAGACGAGGATCGTGAGCCCCCTGGTCCTGATCGAGGGCCACTTTGGCGTCTTCTTCCTGATCGTGACCTTTGGCCTTTCGTACCTGCTTTCGCGCCTGTGGACGAATCCCCCACTCATTTGTCGCCCATGGTTCTTCTCGTCGGCACTTGGGGTGGTCCTCCTGGTGCGTTGGTACGCCGCCGGCCAGTCCGCGCGCTGGGTCGACGTTGCCGACAACGCCACGGTGCTGCTCGTGGTCGGGTGGCTCATGCTCTCGGTCCTCTGGGCCGCCCACCGCCGGTTGGACTTCGGGCTCCCCTCGTGGTTGCTGCCAATTGCGGTGCTGGGAACGTGGGCGGGAGTGGTCTGGGCGTTGGCTGTGGATAAGACAGCCTGCGCCTTATTCCTTGGACTCGGCTTCGTGGCTGCCATGATCTGGCTGATGATGCGGCCCGTCGCCGAGCGGTTCGTTGCCGCCCTGATTGCCGCCGGCATGTTCGTCGGCGCCGGTGTCGAGCTCATCTATCTGGTCGATTCCCTGTCGGGCACCGATTTCTACCGGATGAACACGCTTTTCAAGTTCTACAACGGAATCTGGATCCTGCTGGCCCTCGCCTCTGCAGCCCTGGTGACCTGGATGCTCCAAGGCGCGACGGACCAAGTTCCACGGCGACGCTGGACGATCAGCCGGACGGGAGCCGAGCTGAACCAGATCGCGGCCGTGGGTCGGGAGCC
>JALZMD010000019.1 GCA_030858375.1 Chloroflexota bacterium | reverse complement strand
AGTCCCTCATGACGTCTCAGCAGATCGTCGACCTTCTGCATGGCGTTGATGTCCTGCCAGAGCTCGGCTGACGAGGGCAAAACGACGATGACGAGCGGGCACGCCTGCTCGAGTATTCTCGGTCGGGGGAGATCCGCCGTGGCCTGTTCGAGGATGAGCTGCTTCTTTTCGCCGCGTTCATCGACCTTGACCTGAAAGTCGAGGATTGCATCCTCGGAGATCATCTCCGAGAACTGCTCGTATGTATCCGGGAAGGCAACGACTTCGATGCTGCCGGTCAAATCCTCGACTTCCAGCACGGCCATCGTCCGGTTGTTCCGGGTCGTGATCCTGCGGATGGTCGTAACCATGCCGATGAACTGGGCCTGGGAACCCGCCGCCCGTTCTCCAATTTCGGCGAGCAGGGACCGTCCGTCCGGAGCACCGTTGCCCGTCCAATCCATCAACGGATGGGAACTGAGATACAACCCCAAAAGCTCTTTCTCCCAGGCCAGGAGTTGCTTGCGATCGGCTGGAGGCACGTCGGCCAGCCGCACTGGCGCACCGACCGGAGAGATATCGGGCACGCCACCAAAGAGATCCATCTGGCCACGTGCGGCTGCCTTTTGCCGCTGCTGGGCGGCGCCGATGAGTGGTTCTAGCGACGCCAGGATGGCTGCGCGCTCACCGAAACCGTCGAGTGCACCAGTCTTGGCCAAGCACTCTGCAACTCGCTTGTTGACTGCCGACCAGTCGACAGCGTCGCAGAACGCCTCAAGCGAAGAGAACTGTTGGCCGGTCGCGTCCAACCGCGATGTCAGGATGCTCTCGACTGCTCCAAGGCCAACATTCTTCACGGCACCGAGACCGAAGCGGATTGCTTGCTTGCCCTCGAACTCCTCCACGGAATAGTCGAGATGACTTCGGTTCACATTCGGCGGCAGTAACGGAATACCCGCCCGCCGGCATTCGACTACGTTGAAAACCGTTTTGTCCGTCGTCCCCATCTCGGTCGACATTAGAGCCGCCATGAATTCGACCGGATAGTTCGCCTTGAGGTAAGCCGTCTGAGCGGTAATCACCCCATAGGCCGCACTATGGGCCTTCGGGAATCCGTATCCGGCAAACCGTTCGATCATGTCGAAAATATCGCCGGCAAGCTTGGCGGCAATATCGCTCGTCCGGCAGCCTTCGATGAAGCGATCACGGTACTTCGCCATCTCGGCGGGCAATTTCTTGCCCATGGCTTTCCGCAATCCGTCTGACTCAGCCATTGAAAAGCCAGCCACGACGTTGGCGATCTGCATCACCTGTTCCTGGTAGAGCGGAACGCCGTGCGTCCCCTTGAGGATGGTTTCCATCAGCGGATGCATGTATTCGGTCGTTGCCCGGCCGTGACGGCGTGCGATGTAATCCGGCGCCATTTGCATTGGGCCAGGCCGGATCAGGGCGCTCAAGGCGACGATGTCCTCGAACGCGGTCGGTGCAACGTCGGTAGTCATTCGGGTAGTCATGCCACCTTCCAACTGGAAGACGCCGGCCGTTTCACCGCGACACAAGCCCTCCATCGCTTTGGGATCGTCCAGCGGGATATCTTCAAGGGATATGTCGTGTCCGGCAGCCCTGATCAGGTCGATCGCCTTCCGGATGACGGTCAGCGTCTTCAGTCCCAGGAAATCCATTTTGAGCAGTCCGATGCCTTCGAGCTGCGCCATCGGGAACTGGGTCGTGACTTCGCCCTCGCTCTTGCCGCCAGCCCGTTGCAGGGGAACATGCTGCACCAGCGGGTCGCGGGAAATGACCACGCCTGCCGCGTGTGTGGACGAATGGCGGGCCAGGCCCTCGACCTTGCGCGCGGTGTCGACCAGCTCCTTGAGTTGCTGCTCCTGAGCCAGAAGCTTGACGAGCTCCGGCACTGTCTCGAGCGCTTTGTCGATCGTCATGGCGGGGTGAACGGGAATCAAACGTGCGACACGATCGGTATCGGCGAAGCTCATGCCCAGCGCCCGGCCGACATCCCGAACCGCCGCCTTCGCCTTGAGCGTCCCGAAGGTGACGATCTGGGCAACGCGGTCGTCACCATACTTGCGCACCACGTAGTCGATGACTTCGGAACGCCGGTCGTCGGCGAAGTCGATATCGATGTCCGGCATCGAAATGCGGGCAGGATTGAGGAAACGCTCGAAGATGAGATCGTATTTGAGCGGATCCAGGCCGGTAATGTTGAGGCAATAGGTAACGATACTGCCGGCCGAAGAACCGCGGCCGGGTCCAACGAGAATGTCGTTCGTCTTGGCAAAGTGGACGAAATCCCACGTGACAAGGAAGTAACTGGTAAACCCCATCGACTCGATGATCCCGAGTTCGTAGTTCAGGCGCTCGCCGACGGCTCCTTCGACCGTCCCGTACCGCTCCATCGCCCCACGCTCGCACAGGTGCCGCAGATACGATTCAGCGGTGAAGCCCTCGGGTACATCGAAGTCTGGGAGCTGGTAGCCCTTGAAGCCAAGATCGATATTGCACATTTCCGCGATGCGTATGGTGTTCGAAATGGCGTCCGGTGACTCCGCGAAGAGACGTGCCATCTCGTCCGGTCCTTTTAGAAAGAATTGGTTGGAGTCGGTTTTCATCCGTTTTGGATCGTGGATCGTCGTGTTGGTCTGGACGCAGATCAGCACGTCCTGAGCGGAGGCATCGTGCTCCGAGCAGTAGTGGACGTCATTGGTGGCCACCAGCGGAAGGTTGAGTTCACGCGCCAGATCGATCATTTCGCGGTTGGTCTGCAGCTGCTCCTTGAGGCCATGATCCTGCAGCTCGATGTAGAAGCGATCCTTACCGAAGATTTCGGACAGATCGCCCGCATACCGGCGAGCGGCTTCAGGGTTGCCATGCAGGAAATTGTTGGCGACGGGACCTCCAAGGCAGGCCGAGGTCGCGATGATGCCTTCACCGTATTTCTGAAGCAATTCCAGATCGACCCGTGGGCGGTAGTAGAACCCTTCGAGGCTGGCGGTGCTCGCCAGCTTCAGCAGATTCCGGTAGCCCGTGTCGTTTTCGGCGAGCAGGAGAAGGTGGTACGACTTTCGCTCCCGCTTCGAAATCGGCCCTTCCGCCAGGTAGGCTTCCATTCCGATGATTGGGTGCAGGCCGGCCGCAACACCAGCCTGATACCAGTCCATCGCCGCATACATGACCCCGTGATCGGTCACCGCCATGTGCTGGATGCCAAGCTCCTGGGCTCGGCTGACGTATTCGTCGATCCTTCCCATACCATCGAGCAGCGAAAATTCGGTATGGAGATGTAGGTGGGCGAATTCGTTCACGACAAGGATCCCCCGGTAGGGCAACGTACGTCAGCGACTAATTGGGCGGGCGAGTGTTTCCAGCGCGGTGGGCGGGCGCAGGCGGGTTTTCATTCTACCCAATTTGCCGGCTCGTGAACGAGAAAACCCACGGCCTGCTCGTGGCGGTGGGCATTCCCGGAACCGGACATCGTGGGAGGGCGATGGGATCAGAGCGGAGCCGGCGGGGTTGCCACGACCTGACATTCATCATCCCGCAAGTGCCCCTACGCCGCGACAACAACCTCCTGAACCGGATCGCCATCCTTCAGCACATGACGAGCCTGTTCGGCGAGCAGCCGAAGAACCTGACGCATCGAATCACGGTATGCCTCCGGAACAAGATTGTTCTGGAGCAGCCCAAGCACCTCGGTAATCTCCGGCTCCCCGGAAAGCAGGCTGGACAGCTCGCCTGGAAGAAACCCCGCTGACGCCAGCAACTCGTCTCGGCTAAGCGGCTCCAGTTCCAGCGCAATCGCCAATTGCTCGACAGCATCGCGAGTTGGAGTTCGGGCGCCGCTCTCGAGCCGGCTTACATAGGAGTGGTCGAACCCGGCACGACCGGCAAGTTTGCTCTGAGAGACGCGTCGCGCTTCCCGGAATTTCTTGAGCGTCACGCCGAAACCAATCCCTGTGTAATCGAACATTTCCCGCCTCCTCATTAGTGAATCCAACAGCTGCACAACTCTTGCACAACCATTGAAGATGCTATTGCCATTGGGTCACGCTTCTGCGACCTGATGTCATCATCCTACTGGTCAATTGCCAAACTGTCAACATCCTGTACGAACAATCCACACGCTGTGTTGTTATCCAGCCCTCCTACGACAATATGAGATGCGGCTGCCGTTATGCTTCCGGCCGCTGGCACTTACTGGCGCTACGGTGGCGAAGACTGATTCTTGATCGTGTTTTTCAGGGGATCTGTAGCCTCAGGCGGTATACTGCCGACGCTGAGCGCCGCTCAGGACGCCACGCCGGATCGCCGGTGTTCAACAGGCAGTATTCCAGAAGAGAGTGCATTCCCTTGACCACGCCAGATCTGATCGAAACCCGGGTGCTCAAGGGCGGCACCCTCGCGAAGCGGCTTCGCGCGGAAATATCGGCCGCCAAGATTCGCCTATCCGAGCTCGACGGACGGGCGCCCGTCCTCGCAACACTGCTTGTCGGCGAAGATGCTCCGGCGCTTGCCTATCGCGCATCAATCGAACGCACGTTCAGGAAGGTCGAAATCGAGCATCGACATATAGAGTTGCCAGCAACAACATCGAATGTGGAATTGGTGGCCGCGGTTGAACAACTCAACAATACTCGCGAAATCACCGGTATCCTGGTACTGATGCCACTCCCGGACCACCTCGACCCGCACCTGATCCTCGAACATCTCTCTCCATTGAAGGATGTCGACGGAATCACCCCGACCAACGCCGGCCGACTTCACCTTGGACTTCCGTCGCTTCGCCCAAGCACCCCCGCCGGTGGGCTCGAACTGCTCGACTTTTTCAACGTCGAACTCGAGGGCGCTCGTGTGACGGTGATCGGACGAAGCAACGTGGTTGGCCGGCCGATGGCGACGCTGCTGACACAGCGTCACGCGACGGTGACCCTCTGCCATCGGCGTACCGTCGATCTGGCCGGTGAGGTGCGGCACGCGGACGTGGTTTGCATCGCCGCCGGATCACCTGGACTGGTGACGGCGGCGATGGTCAAGCCGGGAGCGATCGTGCTCGATTTCGGAGTGAATGTGAGCGATGTAGGCACCATCGTCGGTGACGCTGACTACGACGGGCTGCTTGGCATTGCGGGGGCGATCACGCCGGTCCCGGGAGGAACCGGGCCAGTGACGGCGCTCGTGCTTGCTCGAAACACCTTGGCAGCCGGGTTCGCGGCGCTGCAGGGATCTCTTAACGACGTGCTGTTCGACCTGCCGGAACGCCTGAAGCCGGCGCAGGATGCCCATGCGCCGGAGTGACGTTGGCGTTGCAGTGGCTCCGCGTGCCTGTCACTCCAAAAGGAGTTGATACGGCATGTACTGACGTGCTAAGCTTTCGCTCGCGCATTGGGGTGTCGTCTAACGGTAGGACGCCTGTCTCTGGAACAGGTAGTTGGGGTTCGAATCCCTGCACCCCAGCCAAACGAAAAAGGCCATAGAATAAGGACTTTCAGCCGTTTCGACTCTCTCAGTCGAGGCGGTTTTTTCGTGCTGACATCCAAGATTGACATCCCACAGCCTACGATTTGGCATGTTCAGCCTTCCGGAGCACGTTCTCGACCGATTCCAGCGCTGCCCGCATGCCTGACTGTTGAGCATGGGAGTACACCTCCATCGTAGTCCTGATGTTCGAATGCCCTAGGATCTCCATCGCCAGCCGAGGATGCACGTTGAGTGCCACCAGGAACGATGCGGCGGTATGGCGAAGGGAATGAAAGGGCACGGTGGGAAGGCCGGCATGCTCCAGATGTTGCCGCCACTTCTTGTGGAGGTTCGCTGGCTGGTACATCGTGCCCACTGCCGAGGCGAAGACCAGACCAAATTCCTGCCAGGATGAACTCGCCAGCAATTTCTCTTCAGCCTGACGTTCCTGCCGGCGTTCCAGTGCCTCCGACACAAAGTCCAGGAGGGGAAGCGTTCGAATCGAGGCCTTCGTCTTCAGGGGTGTGATCATCGGCCGGTTGTTCACCACGATCACCTGCTGGCGAATGCGGACCTCGCGTGTTCGCCCGTCGTTGTCTGACCAACGCAAGCCGAGACATTCGCCGCGGCGAAGACCATAGATTGATGCCAGGACGTACAACGCTTCGAATCGATCGTCGTGGACTTCCTGTAGCAGTGCCTTGGCCTGCTCAACGGTGAGGGCGGTCCGATCTTTCTGCACCACTCGCTCGATGGTGGTGTGTTCGGCGGGGTTCGAGTCGATCATGCCCCACTTCACCGCATCGTTGAGCGCGGTCCGGAAGACGGCACGGACATTCTCGACACTGCGCGGGCCAATCCCCTCTTTCCGCGCCACCTGGTCAAGCATCCGCTGCACGTCCACTCGATTGAGAGCAGTTAGTCGCTTCGATCCGATGCTCGGCGCAATGTGGAGCGAGACGGCATTCCGATACGTCTCGATCGTCTTCGGTGCCCTCGTTCGTGTGACTGAAGTGTCCAGCCAGTGATCCAAGAACTGGGCCACGGTCTTGATCTCAGCTGTCTGGTGTTGATAGGTCTTCGCCCTCTTCTTCAGGTCATCCAGCGCCGCAACCGCCTCGGCCTGTGTCTTGGTGTAGGCATAGAGCCGCTTACGCTTCCCGTCGACCCAACCAGCCTCGACCATCGTCTGCCAGCGCCCATCCTTGCGCTTGGTGATCGTGCCCTGGCCATGAGCTGCACGGCGCCTCTTCGATTTTGCCGGCGGCTTGTCAGTCATCAGCATCTCGGAAGGGGGAGGGGGTTATCTGTATCCCTCCAGGTTGCGCGCAACACTGCAACGGTCACCACTATTGTTCCTTCCCGACGTTTGCGCTTAAGGGAATGGGAACCGGGAACGATCTAGGACGTGGGAAACCCGATACGCTCAACTGTCTCAGGGGTCATCACCGATCGCAGGTAATTGGCGAGGCCGTCGATCTGCGACCGCACCCCGTCGCCCTGATGGTATTTCTTGTTGGGTGTCAGGAACTTATTGCCGACTTTGAACTCTTCAAGATTTCGACCCGACGCCACTTGCGCGCGGTCGACGAGTTGGTCGAACATCTGGCACGTTTCAGGAGGCACGTTTTCGTTGTCCAGATTGAGCCGGATCGCCACAATTCGGGAATAGACG
>JALZMD010000014.1 GCA_030858375.1 Chloroflexota bacterium | reverse complement strand
ACCCCGGTCTTTCCGTACGTTTCCACCTCGGCCCGGATCGCGACATGATCGCCGCCGACCTCAAGCGAGACGTCGACATGGGTAATCGGCAGCGGGTGGCACAGCGGGATGATATCGGCGGTTCGCTTGGTTGCCATGATCCCGGCGATCTGGGCCACGCCCAGCACGTCGCCCTTGCCCGCCCGTCCCTCCCGGATCACGGCGGCCGTGTCCGGATGCATCCGCACCAGTCCGCTGGCGATCGCGACGCGTCGGGTCTCAGGCTTCTGCCCAACATTAACCATGTGGGCTCCGCCATCGGCATTGAAGTGGCTCAGGCCCTTGCTGGCAGGGCTCTGGTCTTCGGCTTCGGGGATGGTCATCTGGCTTTTCCTTTGGATCGTTCATTGGCCGCCGGCTACGGTACCATGACCATCAACTATGCATCATCACGATATGCAGGAAAGGGAGGACGGCATATGCACCGGGTGCTGCTTGTTCGCCACGCCGAACCCAACATCGATATCGACCAGCCCGCGGGGGAGTGGTCCCTCACACCGCGCGGCGTGGCCAGCACGCAGCGCCTGGCGGTCGAGCTTAAGGCGGCGTATCCCGCCCTTATCGTCGCCAGTCCGGAACGGAAAGCGCTCGAAACTGCCCAGATCCTGGGCGAGGAACTCAATCTGCCGATCGAGCAGGATGCGCGCTTCTCGGAGCAGGGGGCTGAGGCAGGGCAGTTCCTGACCGATTACGCCGAGTTTCGGGCCCTGGTCCGGTATCACTTCGATCATCCCGACGAGGTGGTGTTGCGGCAGGAAACGTCTCACGCCGCTGGCGAACGCTTCGCCGAAGCGCTTCTCACCAGGCTCGAGCCGCTGGGGTCGCCCGGTCCGCCTGTGATCGTCAGTCACGGGCGGATCATGGCCTCCTGGCTGGCTTCCCTTACGGGATCGGGGGCCTGGGACATCTGGACCGCGCTCCGGTTGCCAGACCTGCTGGATGTCGACATTGATGGCAAGACCTTTCGCTCGCTCGATGTCTCGCCCGCCTGATCCTGGGATAGGGGTATCATGTCCCCGTTGACGAAACATCTCACCAATGCGATTGCGCCGAGAGAGGCCTCCCATGAACAGGCAGCAAGCCCCGTTGATTTCCGGTATCGTGGCCGCGGTTGCTGCATTCATCATTTGGGTCATTATGGACAACTCGGTTGTCAACTCGATCATCTTCGCCGTGATCGTAGGGCTGGCCGCCTACGGCGTCTCCTGGTACCAGAACCGCAACCGTGCCTGAAGTAGTCGCACTCGTGGACAGCGCATGACCAACCGGCAATCCGCGTTTACGTACGCCGTCATTGTGGCTTGCGCCGTGTCGCTGGTCCTGCTGATCGGCGATTACCCCTCCGGGCAGAACCTCCTGATCGCGCTCCTGGCTGGAGCCGCAACCGGCGTCGGCTCCTGGCTCTGGCTCGAACGGCACTGAGGAACTGGCATTCCACTCAATGAACGCCTGAGCCCGCATCTCCATGGCCGTCATTCTGAGGCGAAGCCGAAGAATCCCCGTGCCCAGCGAAGCGATAGCACACGACGGCGAAGCTGGCGCTTGGCCGAGGCGAACTCCGGTCGGCAATCCTGAGCGTTTCCCGCCCCAGGACCAGTGCGTCACTCCGCCAGGCGCACCACCGGGTTGTGGAGGGTGCCGATCCCATCGATCGTGATCCGCACGATGTCGCCATCTTCCAGTGTGAACTCGGCGGGTGGGATGATGCCCGTGCCGGTCATCAGGAAGACGCCCTGCGGGAACTGATTGTGCCGGAAGAGGTACGAGGTGAGGTCATCGAATGTTCGATGAATCTGGCTCGTGGATGTTCCGTCCTCGAAATTGACCGTGCCGGCGCGATCGATGATGAGCCGGATCGCCAGATCGTTCGGATCGGTGATTTCGGAGGTCAAGGCGATCCAGGGGCCAAGCCCGGCGCAGCCCGAGTACACCTTCGCTTGGGGCAGGTAGAGCGGGTTCTCACCCTCGATCGAGCGAGACGAGACGTCGTTGCCGACGGTGTAACCCACGATCTCGCGTCGCCCGTTCAGCACCAGCACCAGTTCCGGCTCGGGCACGTCCCAGGTTGAATCGCCGCGGATCGCGACCGTGCCCCCGCTCCCGGAGACCCGGCTCGCCGTGGCCTTCATGAAGAGCTCGGGCCGTTCCGCCTCGTAGACGAGATCGTAGACATCCTTCTGGGTCGATTCTTCCATTCGCGCGTCGCGGCTCCGGGAATACGTCACACCCGAGGCCCACACTTCCTGGGTGTCGATCGGTGGGAGGAGTTCGATCGCATCGAGCGAAATCGCGGCGCTGGGCGTGTTCCGGGCGGCCTTGGCCACTGCCACCAGATCGGCGGCACCCAATTGGAGCGCCGCTTCAATCGTCACCGGACCATCGACGGCCGCCAGCGGAAAGATCGCGTCGCCATCAACGTAGCCAGTCTGCGGCGCCGGGTCGCCTCCGTAGGTGTATCGCGCAATCGGCACAAGGTTCCCTTTCATGTCCAGGATCGTTCGATCAGATGTGGTCATCCTACGGCACCAAACGTGTGTCGTCATTACCGGCACGGATTGGGTCGGCACGGTAATTGGAAGCATGCACGAACCGGCCATTCCGTGAGTAAGGACCTGTCGGATCGTTGGTACGCTTGTTGGACGCATTCACGTGGAGGGTCCCGATGAGCAGCTCTGTCCGCCCAGGGCATGCCCGTTAAAGGAAAATTCGTCCAGTTTCAGTAAATGCTCACCCGCGAAAGGACCCATTATGCCTCGCTTGTTTCCCTGGTTCCGGCCACTCAGCATTCTGTTTGGGGTCATCTTCCTGGCAGCCAGCCCGCTTACCCTGGTTGCCCAGGAACCTGCCTTCGACCCGGCCGCGTTCGATGTCGGGCTCGAACCCGTGGCCGAAGGATTCGAGCATCCGCTCTACGTCACGCACGCGGGTGACGAGCGGCTCTTCGTACTTGAGCAGGCCGGCACGGTCCGGATCGTCGCGGACGGCGAGGTGGTGGAAACGCCGTTCCTTGACGTGACCGACCGGGTTGGGTCCGGAGGGAGCGAGCAGGGATTGCTCGGGCTCGCCTTCGCCCCCAATCATGAGGAGACGGGATTGTTCTATGTGAACTACACCGACCTCGACGGCAACACGGTCGTCGCCCGGTTCGCGGTGACCGATGATCCGAATGTCGCCGATCCTGACAGCGAGCAGGTCATCCTCACCCAGGAGCAGCCGTTCCCCAACCACAACGGCGGGATCATCGCCTTCGGGCCGGATAACTACCTCTACATCGGGTTTGGGGATGGTGGCGGACAGGGCGATCCCGAAGGCAACGGCCAACGCCTCGATACCTGGCTTGGCAAGATCCTCCGGATCGAGGTCGATCCCAAATACACCAGCGGCGAGCCGTACGTGGTGTCGGAGGATAACCCGTTCGTGAGCGACGCCGCGGCGGAACCCGAGATCTGGGCCTACGGTCTGCGCAACCCGTGGCGATTCAGCTTCGACCGGGAGACTGGTGATCTCTGGATCGGCGATGTTGGCCAGAACGAATTCGAAGAGGTGACCATGGTACCGGCCGGCGAGGGTGGTGCCAATCTCGGCTGGAGCATCGTTGAGGGGCCGGAGTGCTACGCTGAACCCACTTGTGATCCGGGTGCATTCGTGCAGCCCGCCTTCTCCTACACCCATTCCAGCGGTGCCGGGTGCTCCGTGACCGGGGGGTACGTCTATCACGGAGAGGAGTTTGCCGCCTTGACCGGCGTCTACGTGCTCTCGGACTACTGCACGGGCCTGATCTGGGGCGGGGGTCTCGACGCTTCGGGCGAACTAGTTTTCTCGGAACCGGTCGAATCCGGGCTCCAGGTTTCGTCGTTCGGCGAGGGGGCCAATGGGGAGGTCTACCTAACCGACCTTACCGGTGGGACCGTCTATAAGCTGGTCCCGCCACTGTAGCGCGGGTCCACTCGAGCGCGCGGGGTCCGGCCGGAACCGGTATCGTGCGACACGCTGGAGCGACTCATGGGTGAAGGATTGCCGGCTGAACTGCGTTCCTGGCTGGTTCGCGCCGGGTTTCCCGACGATCTGGTGTTGACAGCGATGCACCGCTGCCTCGGGAGCACCGCGATGTGGTCGTTCCAACCGACGCCGGAGGCACCGGCGCTGGTAGTCCGAATGTTTGGGGTGGACGCTGGTGCCGCCGCCGAGCGGGAATACCTGGCGATGGATGCCGCGGCTCGCTACGGAGTGCCAGTGCCATCGATCTTTGCGCGTGGGTTGGTCGAGCGTCGCCCGGTTTTGGTCACGACCTTCATTCCCGGCGAGCCGGTGACCCAGGCCCTCCAGGCACATCCGGAGCGCGCGCAGGCGCTTGGCGTGGCCATGGGTGAGGCGTTGGGACGGCTGCACCACGTGGCCGCGCCAGCCGGGCTCACGGAAACAATCGACGCATGGATCGACCGGGGTGGGCCGGCCCTCACAAATGTCCGGCAGATGTTGAAAAACGTGCCGGGGCAAGACCGGTTGATCCACCTCGACTATCACCCCGACAACGTGCTGGTGCGCGACGGCCGTATCTCGGGCATCATCGACTGGGAGAACACGATGGCCGGGCCGCCGCACATGGACCTGGCTCGGACCCAGGCGATCCTGCGGGCGGCAGTGCTGGGGAATCTCGTGCCGCCCCAGGCGCACGACGCGTTGGCGCGGTTCGAGCGGGGGCTGGTCGCGGGCCATGCCCAGGTGATCGGCGACGACCCGTCTCCCGGACTCTCGGCCGTCTGGGGCTTGGGGATGACGGTCGAAGACCTCACCAGCCAGGCGGCAAAGTCAGGGGGCGTGATCAGCCAGGCGCTGGTCGATCGCCTGGCTGATGAGCGGGATGCGCTGTTGCGAACCCTCGCGACGGATGATTCGTTGGATCGGGCATCTCGCGGCTGAACGCTTCCGTGGCGTTCGTCGCATTAGCCGCCGAGGCGGTCGTAGGCAGCCTGGGAAATCGCCAGGTATTCGTCAACGCCGAGCGACGCGAGTTGCTTCTGGAACGGCTGCCAGCTGTCATCCGGGTCGATCTGGCCCGTGATCGTTTGGGCCATGTACTCCTGCACGAACTGGGTGATCACGGTGCCGAGGTCGCTGACGCGAACCCTCTCGTCGGCGGTGAAAACCGGCCTTAGCAGGTCCATCTCGGGCGGGATCGCGTAGGGAGCCAGGGCGTCGCGGCACCCTTCGTAGAGAATCGTTTCGGTATCGTAGGCGGGATCGCCGACGACCGCCTGGGAGAGCCGGTCCTTGGAATCCCGGAACGACGGTGATAGCTGCAGCCATGACCAGGTGATCTCGCCGGTGTAGTCCGGGTCGCCGGGGATCGCCGCCCACCGGGCCGGTTCGCCGTCGATCCCGATCTCGCCTTCGTCGGCGTTCCGCCAATGCACATCGGGCACCCCGATGATCGACCAGATCGTCGCCTCCCACTCGTACAGGCCATCGGCCCAGGCCACCGCCAGCGCGGGATCGTCGCACTTGTCGGTGACCACGAAGACGTTGGGGATGTGGGCCGCGTCATAATCGCGATAGGACTTGCGAAGGCCGGTTGGGCCTTCCAGCGAAGGCAGCATCTGGTAATCGGACCAGAGGCCCGGGGTGCCGCCGGTTTGCTGAACGAAAACGCCGGCCAGCACGCCGGGCGCGACGCCGATCTGGTTGTTGTCGCCGAGCCGGTGGATCTGGTCTCTGTCCTGCGTGAAAGCTCCGGCAGAGAGCAATCCCTGGTCGAAGAACCGCCGCTGGTAGGCAACGCCGTCGCGCCTGCCATCCTTGGTGTAGGCGGCGGTGACCTGGCGGTCTTCGTGGTAGAGGTAGGGCGTGCCGGAGCTGAGCTGGAAGGGATTCATCAGGAAGCGGTCGAGCGGCCAGCCTGGGAATCCGGTTGCCGGGTATTCGTCAGCTTCGCCATTGCCGTTGGGATCGCCGCTCATGAACGCCAGCATCACCTGCTCGAACTCGTCGGTCGTCGCCGGCATCTCGAGTCCGAGTGTTTCCAGCCAGCCGGTGTTGATCCAGATCTTCTGGCTGTTGTACTCGCAGTGGTGGCAATCGTTGATATAAGGCATGGCATAGATGTTGCCGCCTTCCATCTGCATGATCTGCTCGGCGATGGGGTACGCGGGAACGACGAGCTCGCGGAGGTTCGGGGCGTTGTCGGCCAGGTAATCCTGGATCGGCACGAACACGCCTTGCGCGCCGTAGGCGGCGACAACGGTGTTGGTCAGCTCGAACGGCGCCCAGTTGAAGCCCATGATGATGTCGGCGTAGGCGCCGCTGGCCAGTTGCAGGTGGGGTTGGGTGACGGC
>JALZMD010000431.1 GCA_030858375.1 Chloroflexota bacterium | reverse complement strand
ATCAGGCGGCTGGGCGTCGCCTCCTGAGGAGGACCGTACGCCTCCATCACTGTCTGGGCCACCTCACGGGGCACGTCTGGCCAGGCGGAAACGATTTGATCTACCACTTCCATCGCAACGGGGCTCGCGGAAGGGGTCGCCTCTTGGGCGGCGGTCGACGTAATGCGAGCCGCAACTGCGCCGCCGGCAAGCACTCCGGCGGTCTTTCCCAATTTGCGTCGGTTGAGCTTGTCGTTCATGACATCTCCCTCAGGTGTGCTCGGGATTCTCTATCCCGGCGTTCGAAATTTCCATATGCCAACCAGCATGTGAAAAGTAATGCTAAAAGATGCATGTTCGGGAGACTGTAAGCTTCCTTACATACTTCAGTTCTTGTTCTAGCACCATTGGGAGCAGTCTGAGGTGCAACGAAAGCACGCACCTTCTCCACCCATGTCATCATGAGAGGGAAATCACATGTCCAGAATCGCCATCGTTATCCTCGCCGACACGGAGACGCACGGAGATCTCGGTCGGGTGGTCAATGCATTGTTGACCGTCAAGGAAGCCAAGGAGGCGCAAGACGAGGTTCGATTGATCTTCGACGGAGCGGGAGCCAAATGGATCGGTCTACTCGCTGATCCAGAGCACCGCTCACACGCCCTTTATGCAGGGATCGAGGATCAGATCACGGGCGTCTGCCAATATTGCGCCAAGGCCTTCGGAGTGACCGAGTCCGTGCAGGACGCTGGTGTTCCGCTCCTTGACGAATACGAGCAGCATCCCAGCCTTCGGGCCCTGGTCCACGACGGCTTTCAGGTCCTGGTGTTCTAGAGCCGGCCAAGTACATGTACCCGGTGTAGTCCTGGGAGGACGGATATTCCCCTTCGTCGCACACCGTACCCAAGCGACGTGACTTCACCTCGCCGTAATGATTCAAGCTGCCCCGCAACAGGCCCGATTTTGCGCGGCCCCTGCGATGGCACCCACGACTTCATCATGCGTCTGCCGGACGGCTACGCGACCCCGGTCCAGGAGCGTGGTGCGAGTCTTTCGGTCGGGCAGCGGCAGCTGGTCTCGTTCGCGCGGGCGCCGCTGGCCAACCCCCGGGTGCTGATCCTCGACGAGGCGATGAGCAGCATCGACACCCAGACGGAGAAACTGATCCAGCGGGACCTGAAGCGACTGCTGGTGGGGCGAACCTCGTTCGTGATCGTGCACCGGCTGTCGACGATCCGGGAAGCGGACAAGGTGGTGGTGATGGACCTCGGCAAGATCGTCGAGGTCGGCACGCACGACGAACTGATGGACCGGGGCGGGATGTATTACAACCTTTACACGATGCAGTGGAAGGGCCAGGGCGACCTCGCCGCGGATTGAGCGCGTGCCATTGCCCTGTTGCCGGCGGACGCGGCTACCATTGCACGTGTTCCAACCATGGTAGTGTGGGCCTCGGCGGCATTTGGACCACCGAGGCACTGGAGGGAGAGCGCATGGATCGGATAATCGTGTTCGATGTCAACGAGACGCTGCTGGATGTCGGAGCGCTCGATCCCCTGTTCGAGCGTATGTTCGGCGACGCGGGGGTGCGGCGCGAATGGTTCGGGCAGATGCTGCAATCCGCATTTGTCTCGACTATCGTCGATTCCTACCGGGACTTTGGGACGCTGGCAATGGGCGCGCTCGCGATGGTGGCGGAGCGGCATGGGGTGACGGTTGCCGATGAAGACCGCCAGGCCCTTGGCGCTGGCATGCGCAGCCTGCCGCCCCATCCGGAGGTGCGTGAGGCGATGGATCGCCTGCGTGATGCGGGATTCCGGCTGTCCACGCTGACGAACTCGACGCCGGAGGTGGCCGAGGCGCAGTTGGCCAATGCCGGGCTCCGCGACCTGGTAGTTCACGTGCTTTCCGCCGACACCGTCCGGCGGCTGAAACCCGCTCCCGAACCGTATCGGATGGCGGCGGAGCGGCATGAGGTGTCGATCGGAGCGATCCGGCTGGTGGCGGCCCATGCCTGGGATATCGCTGGCGCGCTACGGGCCGGGAGTGCCGCCGCGTTCGTGGCGCGGCCGGGCCAGGTGCTCGACCGGGCCGGCGCCCAACCGGACATCGTCGGGGCGAACCTCGACGATGTGGCGAAACAGATCGTCGCCGCTGATCGCTGATGGCCGCCACCGGGCACGGTACGACGAGCG
>JALZMD010000428.1 GCA_030858375.1 Chloroflexota bacterium | reverse complement strand
ATCGGTGTACGCCGACCCCTCCATATCGATCCGGACGAAACCACCAACGTCCCGGGCGGCTTCGAGGATGCGCGCGGCGTTCTCCTGTGCGATACCGGCGCCAAGATCCAGGCCGAGCATAGTGAGCTTCACGGAGATATTGGGTTCCAGGTTGGAATCACGCATCGACCGCAAGATGGATGTATACGTCCCGACTGCGGTCTGCGCAGCATCGGCCGTCGACACGTTCTCGCCCAACAGGTCGAGCGTGGTGGTGCTGCCCCGGGCATCCAGATCATGGGCAGCCTTAAGCGCCGTTTCGACCGTTTCGCCAGCGACGAACCGGCTGACCAGCCCCCTGGTCAGGCTGCTCGATCGAAAGAACCCGGACACCGTGCCATTGTCGGCAACGGAGAGCACGGCTCGGCGCATGATATTCATAATGTGGGAATCTCCGGGATGCAGGTGATGCACATCGAGTGGTTGAAACGGTGGCGGGGCGCATCGTTCACCGTCTAGTGAAGTATCCCATTCCACAATCCAACTTCCCATCACCGTGTCAAAGCGTAAGCGCGTCGTATGCTGTACGCCTTATCGGCACACAGCATCGGTCTTCAACCCAAGGGCGACCAGGATTTCACGATGATACAT
This sequence comes from Chloroflexota bacterium, assembly GCA_030858375.1. Taxonomy (GTDB): domain Bacteria; phylum Chloroflexota; class Chloroflexia; order Thermomicrobiales; family UBA6265; genus JACCYX01. The sequence goes on along the minus strand of JALZMD010000428.1, from coordinate 3,322 downwards.
CGCAACATCGATCGTACCTCGGAGCGGGCAAAACTCGTTCGGGATGCCTTGTATGACGTGATCGAATTGACTGGGCCCGATCTGGCCCTGATTGAGACCAAGGCATTCATCCGGCTCGACGGTATCCAACAGCTTGGATTCGTCTCCCGGGTCTGGCCCGGCGCAAAGCACACCCGCTACGAACATTCACTCGGTGTGCTCCATTTGACCCGGCTGGCGGTAGGGAGCCTACGGGAACAGTTCGGCGATTCCCGGTTCTCCGATATGGACGCGCGAACCGTGATCGCGGCCGCCCTGCTCCACGACATCGGGCATTACCCGTATTCCCACGCGATCGAGGAGTTGGGCGCGCCAATCCTCACCCACGAGTCGGTCGGTCGCGGGATCATCGAAGGCGATGAGATCGCGACGGTGCTCGAGTCGACGTGGCGGGTGGATCCGGTCGCGGTAGCGGCCATGATCCATGGCGAGCCCGATGCGCTGACAGATGGCCAGCGCGTCTTGCGTGGGCTGCTCTCCGGAACGCTCGATATGGACAAGCTGGATTACCTCCCTCGTGACGCGCATGGCTGCTCGGTGCCGTACGGTGGGGTCGATGCACGGCGGCTGCTCGATTCCCTGACCATCGTCGAATGGCCGGACCGCGTCGGGCAGCACCCTGGCCCACGAATGGCAATCGGCGACAAGGGCGTCAGTTCGCTGCATTCGCTGATCAACGCGCGGCAGGAAATGTTCGACAACGTCTATTGGCACCATACCAACCGGGCCTGCATGGTCATGCTCCTGCGGGCCGTTCAGGATGCATTGGTCGAGGACATGATCACGCCCCATTCCCTGACCGGTCACGACGACGCCTCGCTGCTCGCCGTGATGCGGCAACCCGACATGCCGTCGACCACCCGGCACCTGGCCGAGGCACTCGCGCAGCGAACGATCCACAAGCGAGCGGTCGAAGTCAGCGCCGGGGCGGTCGAGCTTTATGGCCGGCTCGGGAACCTCTGGTTCGATCCGGCCACGCGGCGGCAGGTGGAACTGCACCTCTCGACCGAGCTAGGAAACTTGCTCGGCGAACCGGTTTCGCCGTCCTCGATCCTGATCGATATCCCGAAACCGGAACGGTGGCGGACCGATGTCTGGGTGTCGTTCGAGAACCCCCCGGTCGGGATCCAGCCGCTTATGCACTGGCGCGACGTGGTCGGTCTTGACGATGACGACTTCAAGCGCTACGAAGAACACCGGCGCCTGATCCGGGTCGTCACCGAGGAACGATACCGCGACGTCGTTGCCGACCGGTGGGAACAATTGCTCTACCCACTGCTCGGCGGCGCTTTCTAGCCGATCGATCCAAGCAAATTGTCCGGTTATCAGCGGCCAAGGCTACCATTTCACGGAATACACGGTTCGATGACATGCGGGGGGTTGAAAATTATGGTAATTCGACCACGACGAAAGAAAACGGCTCGGCCAGTGGGCAGCATTCCAGGGGCCGAAAGGTCGGTCACGATGAGCGCCGAGCCGATTGGCGATCACCAGGGATATCTGGCGGTCGCGCTGGCTGCCGCAATAGTGGCAATCGTGGCCTTGACCGTGGTGATGATCGTGCTGGCGGCAACCTGAAGCCGGCACCGGAACGTCGCACGGGCATTGCTGTACGGCTACCATCCGTCCCGCGGATCGAAGCCGACGAGCCCATCCACCGCCGGACCCAGGGATATTCTCTACACGGCCGGTGACACACATTGTCTACCCCGCTCTACTCCCCGGTTTCACCGTCCACTAAGAGCTTGCGCCAATAGGTGATGCCGTACCCCAGGGGCGGACAACAGCCGCGACAAGATCCGGGGTGGCCAGGCGTGGTCAGCGGTCGCGGCAGGTCCGCCCGTACCTCCGTCGATGTCGTCCACGCTGCCTATTGGCGCAAGCTCTAATTCCCGGACCAGATCAGCATGTCCGTTATGCCGTGCGTACTCCTCGATCATGAGGACGACGATCCACCGCAGGCTGAGAGATTCCCCATTCGGCGGCGACTGCCGCGACAGGACGTCCAGGCCGCCCTCAGCCAGCGACGTGTCGGCCATCTTGCAAGAATGGGTCATTGCCTGATGCCAGTTGGCATAGAGTTGCTCGTAGGTCTCCTCCGACGTCGGGCGCCAACCCCAGTACGAGTCGGCGTTCCACTCCGCAGTGACCCAGGCCAACTCCGGGTCCCGCTTGCGCAGCCTCCGCGAGAACCAGTAATCCTCGACGTAGGCGAGGTGCTTGCGCAGCCCGCCAAGCGTGATCGCGGAAACACCAACCGTCGCCTGCAGGCCAGCGGCGTCCAGCCCACGAGTCTTCCAGTCCAGGGTTGCCCGCTGGTAGTCAAGGAAGCCCAGGAGGGTGGCGAGCTCACGGGCCGCTACGGGCGGTTCCGGACGCCCAACCTCGTCCAGAACTCTCACACGGTCGAGGAAATCACGAACCCGCTCGGTCAGCAGCCCGGCAGCGACCGCTTCGTAGGACCCGAGGGAGCTGTCGGCGATCAGGTGCCGGTCGCCGGGGTAAAGGCACAGCTCGGCTTGCTCCGTTTCGTCGACGATGGCGCGAGCCGCGGAGTGATCCTACCCGTTGTCGAACTCCGGATCGTTCTCCATCGCGTGGATCTGGACCGGCACGCTCTCCGGCCACGACGCCCCGAACTCCGAGCGCGGGTGACAGGCCGAGATCAACAGCGCGCCGCGGGCACCTTTGAGAGTTTGCGCCAGCTTCTGAGCGGGCAGCACCCCGAGTGAGAAACCGGCGTAGACCATCGCGGCGGGCAGCTCATCCGCCGCACGGACCGCGTGCTTGGTGATCGACTAGAAGCCGTCCTGCTGGGCGTTCGCTACCCCTTCTTCCAGGGTGTCGAAGACGCGGCCATCGTACAAGTCGGGCGTGTGGGCAATGTGTTCGGCGCGGCGCAACTCGTTGGCGAAGGCGACGATGCCGGCGGTCATCCCTGGGGCGTGGTGGAAGAGCAGTATTCCAGTCATTCCCGGACTCCTTCTAAGAGTGCCTTTCAAAACCGGGTGACGGTATGGTAGACCATGGGGATGAGCAAGCCCCTCCTGCCCGACGAGCTGTGGGCGATCGTCGAACCACTCCTTCCCGCCGCGCCACTCACGCCCAAAGGTGGCCGCCCGCGTGTCCCCGACCGGGCCTGCCTGACCGGGATCCTCTTCGTCCTCAAGCGCGGTATCCCGTGGGAGATGTTGCCGCAGGAGATGGGCTGTGGCTCCGGCGTCACTTGCTGGCGACGGTTGCGCGACGGGCAGGAGGCCGGCGTTTGGGACTGCCTCCACCG
>JALZMD010000422.1 GCA_030858375.1 Chloroflexota bacterium | reverse complement strand
TTTTCCCGCCCAGGCATCGACGGCGGGCCAACGACGTGATGGACGCGATGGGCCAAACGATGGGCGGGTATGTCCGCGCCACGGCCATCAACGCGGCCATCATCGGGGTGATGACGTACGTTGGGTTGCTTGTAATCGGTGTGCAGTACACGCTGGTGCTGGCCGTTCTGGCGGGATTGGGTGAGTTCCTGCCGGTGGTGGGACCGATCCTTGCGGCGATCCCGGCGATCGCCGTCGGCCTGGTCGACTCCCCACAGCAGGCGATCGTCGTCACGATCTTCTTCATCGTGCTCCAGCAACTGGAGAGCAACCTGCTCGTTCCAATCATCATGCGCCAACAGGCCGACGTGCCTCCGTTGCTCTCCCTCTTCGGGCTGATGGCCGGCTCGGCGCTCGGCGGTCTCCTGGGCGCGATCATCGCGATTCCGCTGGCCGGTGCGCTCCGCGTCCTGGTCGTCCAGGTACTGGCGCCAGCGCAACGGGAATGGTCCGGCGCCGAGAGTCAGGGCGGACGGGATGGGCCGGAATCGGTGCAGGCGGAGGAATGAGCAGTTCACGGGCCCTTCCGGTAGCAGACTGGGATTGTCAGGGACAAGGAGAGCGGCTGCTTGTTCATTCGGGAATCAATCCGCCGGGCAAGTACATCGTTTCCCGCCATTCCAACGGGCATCATCGCCGGCCTCGTGCTCCTCGCCATCGGCGCCTACGGCCTCGAACAGGCCGATCCTGACTGGCTCCGGCCCTTCCCGAGCTTCATGCAGGACCATTTTGCGGCGACGCAGAAGCGAACAGCGCCCTGTTGGGAACCATGGCGACCGGCGTGATCACGATCACCTCGATCACGTTCTCGCTGCTGTTGCTCGCGCTGCAGCAGTCGGCCGGCTCACTGTCCCACCAGGTCTTTGACCAGTTCCTGCAGCGGCGGCTCAATCAGCTCTACTTCGGATTCGTCGTCGGCATGGCGTTCTACGCCCTGATTATCCTCGCCACCATCGATCCCCCCTTTAACCCGGTCCTCGGCGCGACGCTCGCCCTCGTCCTGGCAAGCGTCGCGCTCTACGTCTTGTTGCTGCTTATCTAATCCACGATCAGCCAAATGCGCCCATCCGAGATCATCAAGGCGATTCACGACCATACGCTGAAAGGGAGGGAACGCCAACTCGAATTGATCCGGAAGACACGGCGATCGGCCCGCCTGCCAGACTTGCCCACCGTACCCGTCACCTTGTTACAAGACGGATACATCACCGGGCTCGACCTCGACGCGATCAAGGAGGCGATCGCCAAGGCGTCGAGTCCGGTCGAGATCGAATTCCCGCTGCCCATCGGCTCGGACGCGGCCTATGGCGACACCGTGGCCGTGGTCCGAACCGGGGTCCAGGAGGACGCCGATCGAGTCTCGTCGGCTGTCCAGAAGGCCATCCAGTTCCACCGTGTGCGCCGGCTCGACAGCGATTCCTCCTACGGCATCGAGCAACTGGAGACGATCGGGTGGCGGTCGATCTCGACGTCCCAGCAGAATCCATCGCCAGGCAAGATCGCGATTCACAACCTGCGGGATCTGCTGGCGCGATGGGCTGAGGTGGAGGAGACGGCCACCGATGAAGAGATTCTGCCGGTCGTCTACCCGTACGATGTAATGCCCCGGTTGCTGGGCGCGTTTGAATCGCTGGCGGTGGTGGCGTCCGAGTCGATGCAACACCAGACCTACGCCGAGATCCTGCACACGTTCGCGGTCACCTTCGACCGGCTGCCGCTACGTGAGCGGTTCCGCGTGGAGGACTTGGTGCTGCGGACGCTGTCTGGGCTCGGCGACCATATGCTGACGACGGAACTCGACGAGACGCTGACCGACCTGGTGAGTTCGCTCGAACGGGCTGGCCAGGCCGCCACCGTGGCGGCGGTCCGCCGGGCCCAAACCGATTTGGCATCGAGCATTGGCACGCTCAACTCGCGGGCGACCAGGGTGCCTGGCGGCAGCTGATGGCGCCGGTCCAGCCACTCGTGCGAAATGTTGTCGTCAGCGACGCCACGGGACCACACCACGTCCACCCTACCGGGAATCTGGCCCGCGAAATACGAGCGAAACGTTATGTCCACCGAACCCCATCGAGTTGGTCATTGCGAGGTCGATGGGCGCTGATCGCGACGATCCCGGAATGTAGTCGAGATCGCAGGCAGGATCGGGTGTTTTCAGGTTGAGGGTGGACGGTAAAAGATCGTCTTCCAGGGCCTGGATCACGATCACCGCCTCAAGGGCGCCGGCCGCGCCCAGCAAGTGACCCGTGCGAGATTTGGTAGAACTTATTGGCAAGTGGCAGGCGGCGTCTCCAAACGCGGTCTTGATCGCAACCGTTTCAAGTTCGTCGTTCATGGTGGTGCCCGTACCATGGGCATTCAGATAGCCGACGTCGCCGGGAGCGACACCGGCCTCATCGAGCGCGAGACTCATCGCCCGCGCAAGGCCCTCGCCCGCGGGTGCGATCTGGACATCGTGCCAGGCATCGGCGGTGGACCCATAGCCCACGAACTCGGCGAGGATGGTTGCTCCGCGTGAAAGCGCCTGGTCGCGCCGTTCCAGCACCAACATTGCCGCCCCTTCCCCAAGCGCACAGCCATCGCGGTGGAGATCGAACGGGCGCACGGCTTGGCCAGGGTCATCGTTTCGACGGGACAACGATTGCAGCGCAGCGAACCCGGCCATCAGGAGACCGGTGATTGGCGCTTCGGTCCCGCCCGCGATCATGGTGTCTGCCCGGCCGGACTGGATCATGCGCATTGCTTCGCCAATGGCGTTGGCCGAACTGGCGAAGGCGGACGCGTAGGCAAAGGCCGGTCCTTTTGCTCCAAGATCGATGGCGATCATGCCAGGGGCAATGTTAGGAATCGTCATCGGTACCGCGAACGGCGAGATGCGCTTCGGCCCTTTGGACAGCATCACTTCAGCGGTCTGCACGAAGGTTTCGACCCCTCCAAAAGCAGTTCCGAGCACCACACCGACCCGGGTGGGATCGGCGGCGACATCGAGCCGAGCCCGAGCGACGGCCTCGCGGGCGGCAACGGAGGCGAATTGGGTAAACCGGTCCATCCGCCGCGACTGTTTGCGGTCCAGGATGGATTCGGGGTCGAAATCGACCACCTCGGCGGCAAACGATGTTGGGTAGTCCGAGGCGTCGAACCGGGTTATCGTTCGGAGACCGGACATCGTGCCGCGCAGGGACGAACGCAGGGCCTCTGCCGTGTTGCCGAGCGCGGAAATGGTTCCATACCCGGTGACCACCACGCGTTGTGACTCATCTGTAGCGGTCCGGCTGCTCACGATGCGCGCTGGTCCGCACGAGCCATCACCAGCGAGACGTTATGCCCGCCGAAACCCATCGAGTTCGACATGGCGTACCGTATCTCGCCCTCCCGCGCGAAGTTCGGGATGGTGTCAAGCGGGCACTCTGGATCGGGTGTGACCTGGTTGATGGTCGGCGGCATGATGCCCGCATTGATCGCCGCGATCGTGATCAGTGCCTCCAGGGATCCGGCCGCGCCCAGCAGGTGGCCCGTCATCGACTTGGTCGAACTGATAGGCACCGTCACGGCCCGCTCACCGAAGACTCGCTGGACTGCCTGGGTTTCGAGTTTCTCGTTGAGCTGCGTCGATGTACCGTGGGCATTGATGTAGTCGATTTCGGCACTCGTGATGCCGGCATCGTCGAGGGCGATGTTCATCGCCCGAGCCGCGCCTTCGCCGCCCGGTGCAGGTTGGACCATGTGGTTGGCATCGTCCGTCGTGCCGTAGCCGGCGATTTCAGCGAGGATCGTCGCACCACGGGCAAGCGCGTGTTCGCGCTCCTCGAGCACCAGCACGGCTGCGCCTTCGGCCAGCACGAAACCGTCACGTTCGAGGTCGAATGGGCGGCTGGCGGCCTCGGGATCATCATTGCGGGTCGAGAGAGCGCCCATCGCGTTGAAGCCGCCGATCCCCATCCGGGTAATCGCGGCCTCACCGCCGCCTGCCACCATCACGTCCACGGTTCCGTGCCGGATCATGAGGGCCGCCTCACCCAGCGCGTGGGCCGAACTGGCGCAGGCGGACACGGTCCCGAAATTCGGCCCCTTGGCGCCGAGGTCGATCGAGACTCCGCCGGACGCCATGTTGGGCAGCATCATCGGGACGAAGAACGGCGAGATCCGTTTGGGACCGTTCTTGAGCAGCGTTTCGGTACCGGCTTCGAAGGTTTCCATGCCGCCCATGCCGGTGCCGATGAGCACGCCGACGCGGGTGGCTTCAGCCGGGATATCGAGTCCAGACTGGGTGACAGCCTCGCGCGCGGCGGCCACCGAAAGCTGCGTGTATCGGTCCATCCGCCGGCTTTCCTTGCGGCCGAGCGCGGTCGCGGGATCGAAGCCCTTCACCTCGCCGGCGAACCGGGTTTCGAAATCAACGGCATCGAAACGGGTAATGGGTGTGATGCCGGATTTCCCCGCCGCGATCGCATTCCAGATTGTCGGAGTGTCGTTGCCGACGGCGCAAAGCCCACCGAGGCCAGTGACGACCACGCGCCGCAGCCGCGGCGCTGCTATTCCATCGATTGACGAAGACATCGTCATTTCATCCCTGAACGCGACAGGTGAACGTCGCCCAATACCTCTTGGTGAAGATGGTTCTCGAACCGTCACGATCGAGTGTACATGACGGCCCCCGCCTGGTCCCTGACGGGTGTAGAGGTTCAGAAACATATGAGAGACCGGCAATGACGGAATGAGGGGATCGTCCCGGGTATCGTGGTGGTGCTTCCTCACCCAGCTGCATCGGCGATCCCCTCATGGCCAAGCAGAGCAAGCGCA
>JALZMD010000406.1 GCA_030858375.1 Chloroflexota bacterium | reverse complement strand
AGGATGCGCCAGCACGAGGCGAAATCCCGTCGCTGATCGATCCTCCCCCTGGGTGCCCATTCGAACCGCGCTGCCCGTACGCGATGGACATTTGCCGCAAGGACATGCCTGGCATTTCCCGGCTGGGTGGGAAGCACTGGGTTCGGTGCCACCTGTATCCTGAAGGCGAGGCTGCCTCCGGTATGGTGGGGCAACTCACCAATGATTCAGTGCAAATCCAGGCTCGAAACTGAGGTATCGGTCACCGTACCATTTGCATCCCTCGCGAATCCCGGTATCGTTGCCTGCGACATCGGCGCGTGCCGCCCGTCAAGGGTTAGTCCTGTGGTTCCGGGTCAACGTTCGCCGAACCTGGTAGCGGTAAAGCTGGTCTTTGCCCGGTCGAGGGTTGAGAAGAACGCGACCGCTACCATCGACATTCCGTGGATGAGCAGGATTGACCACAGGCAGTTTCAGTTCCGGAAGGGATATCACTTGGCAATTCGAGTCGGCATCGTTGGTTGTGGATTCATCGCGCAATACACCTACCTACCCGTCCTCGCCGAGATTGGCGCGGAGCGGGTGGAAGTCGTGGCCGCTTTCGATACGGTGCAGGAACGTGTCGATGTGGCACTCGAGACGTTTCCACAGGCCTCCGGGTACACGTCCTATGACGCATTCCTGGGTCATGAAGGCGGCATCGATCTCGTCTTTAACCTGACCCCAGCTCCGCTGCACCGGGACATCACCGCTCGGGCGCTGGAGGCTGGCGTTAATGTCTATTCCGAGAAGCCGATCGCCGCCACACTGGATGAGGCGAAGGAACTGACGGCAATTGCCCATGACAAGGGACTTGCGCTCTTCGTCGCACCGTCGACGACGACGACGGCCCGGATGCTCTACATCAAGGACCGAATCGACAATGGCGATTTCGGGCACGCGCACACGATCAAGGCCCACATTGGTGGGATGGGTCCAGCCGTTTGGCGAACCTATTCCGGTGACCCAAAAGTGTTCTACCGCAAGGGCGTAGGCCCCCTGGTCGATGTCGGCGTCTATATGTTGCACACGATGACCGGGATCTTTGGACCGGCCACTCGGGTCGAGGCCGTTGGCGGCATCGTGTATCCCGAGCGCACCATCCTGATCGAGCGGATGTTCGGTGAGAAAATTACGGTTGAATCGCCTGACGTGCTGTCGATTAACCTTGAATTCGCTGGTGGACGGTTCGCCCACCTGTTCACCAGCTATGCCGTGCCGGCTTCGAAGGCACCCTTCTTCGAGTTGTACGGGACGCTTGGTTCGGCCAGCATCGCCCAGCGCCAGTGGTACGACGGCAACGGTACGACCGACTTCTACTTCCGGGATGAAACTGCCGGCGGTGCTTCCGAAGGCTGGCAGGAGGATGTCGAGACGCCGAACCCGTTGCCGATTGGAGGCATCCTGGAATCGGGCATCCTCCACGCGGTCGATGCGCTCGAGAACGGCACGCCGAACGCGCTGACCCCAGAACACGCCACGCACGTGCTCGAAATCATGAACGGCGCCGTCTCCAGCGCCGAAACGGGCGATCCCGTCGTGCTCACGACCATGTTCTGATGTCGTGCGGGGCGGGACCTGGCGACACCTCTCCAACCGTTATCCCTCGCAAGCTCGACATGAAGATCGGGAGGCGGGTTGCACGGATTGGGTGGGGTTGCGGTAGCGCAGCGATGCTTTTCTCAGTCCGTTCTGAGTGGCTGGCAAACAACATTTGCGACTCATTTTCTACCCGGACAGTACTCTCGTCTCACCCGAAAGGAACACCCATGCACAAGGACCAGATCTCGATCCAGCTCTACACCATCCGCAGCATCACCGCGAACGACTGGGACGCTGCCCTCGGCCAGGTTGCCGGCGCTGGCTACAAGGCGGTCGAGTTCGCCGGATTCAACGGCAAGTCGGCTACCGAGATTCGCGGCCTGCTCGACAAGCACGGGCTGCGGTCTTCGAGTGCGCACGTGCCGCTTGCAGATTTCCAGACCCGGCTCGATGGCGTCGTCGACGATTTGCAAACGATTGGCGCGGAGTGGGGCATTGTGCCCTGGGTCGCCCCGGACGATCGGTCTGAGGAATCGCTCAAGGGCATCGCCGCCCAGTTCGACGGGTTCGCGGCGCGACTGTCGGAGGCTGGGCTCAAGTTTGGCTACCACAACCACGATTTCGAGTTCACGACCACCTCTGCCGACGGGAAGACCGTCTTCGACCAGATGATCGAGATAACCACACCAGGTCTCGTGCATTTCGAGCTCGACGCCTTCTGGGCGGCGGTCGGTGGCTACGATCCGGCCAAACTGATCGCCGCGAACGCCGACCGAATCGCCCTTGTCCACCTCAAGGACGGGAACATGAACGACCTCACCTCCGGCAAGGATCTACCGTTTGGAGAGGGGACGCTCGATTGGGACAGCATCCTCGCGGCCTCCCGGGCGGCCGGCGTCGAGTGGTACGTGACCGAGCAGGATACGCCGAATCCGGACAATATCCAGGGCGACATCACCACCGCCCTCCGCAACGCCGAGAAACTGGCGTCGTAGGGTTGCCGTCCCGAGCGTGCGCTGGCAGCGGAGCGAGCTTCGGTCATGTATGGTTGCGAAGCTTGCTCCGCGCGTTGGATTCGCAGCCAGCCAAGATCCGGCCGGACACACGAATCGACCAGATCCGGGCTGGCCGGATACCGTTCACGGTCGATTCTGATCCCCCCCTACGAATTGCCAATTGCCTGCCGGGACGTAGGAACGGTACCGGCCCCGCTGGATACTGTTCACATATGGATGTTCCGCAACTCGGAAAACGGGTGACCGCCCGGACAAGACCCAGTGGACGCAAGAACACGGCAACGGCCCGGGTGCGATGCCCGGACCGTTGCCGTGTTCTTGTGTGGCGATGACCGGTTACGGTCCCGTCACTGGCGCCGGGCAGTCCGCCCCCTCGCAGGTGATTCGCCCCTCGATCGCCGGCGCGATCGGGTCACCGGCGACTAGCGCCTCGGTGTCGCCCGCCAGGTAGCCGGCCACTACTTCGTCGAGGAGCCCGAGGGTCACCATCCGCTCCGAGAAGTTCGGGTAGCCGTCGCCGCCCGAGGCGGAGAAGTCGTTGGTGATGACCGTGTAGGTTGCGGACTCGCTGAAGTCGATCGCGTCGCCGGTGCAGGAGCCGTCGTCGGCCTGGCGCACGGCGTTCGTGATCCGGCTGCCCGGTTCGAGATCGGTGCTGTAGGTGATGCATAGACCGGAAATTTGCTGGAAGCCACCGGATTCCGCCGGCGATGCCGATACGCCCACTTCCAGGAGTTCCTTCAATTCCACGCCGGAGATATCGACCGTGACGGCGACATTGCCGAACGGCAGAACGCCGAGCACCTGGCCGCGGGTGATCGCGTTCGCTTCCAGGTCCGC
>JALZMD010000367.1 GCA_030858375.1 Chloroflexota bacterium | reverse complement strand
CGTGGGCTCGGAGATGTGGTATAAGAGACAGGTCCTGTTTCACCATCATCCCAGTTCCAGCGCGAAGCCATCGAACTCCCACCGGAGCCTGCCGTCCTCTGCCTCGCTCGTCGACTCCAGATTGTCGATGATCGCCCTGATCGCATCCCGCTGCGCCGCCAGCATCGCCACCGGCATCTCGACGTCGCAATGGGATCCGTACACCATCGTTGGGGCCGGGTCGAGCGCGACCAGCCGCTCGAACGTCTCCAGGTAGACGGGTAGGTTGTCCCGGTCATGGACCAGCAACGTGCAGGGATACGCCACATCGGTGGTGAACAGCACCCGATTGTGCTCGTCCCACAGCGCGATTCCGCCCGGCGAGTGCCCTGGACAGTAGATTACCTCCAGCGAGCGCTCACCGAGGTCGATTTCCTCACCGCCTTCGAGCGCGCCGGTCGCAGGAGTCGGCGGATAGCTGATCGAGTCCGCCGACACGCCATCCGGCAACGGACCGCGCAATCGATCCGGGCCAAACCACGGCGCGAGGGTTTCGTTCGGCACGCCGTTGACGAGACCATCCGCTTCGGCTTCATGAATCCAAATCTCATCGAATCGCTCGTTGCCGCCGATGTGATCCCAGTGGGCGTGGCTGTTGATGACCACGACCGGCAGCGACGTCAACGATTCCACCACCGCGCGAATGTCAGCGACACCCATACCGGTGTCGATCAGCGCCGCTCTCCTCGAACCCACCACCAGGAACGACTTCACGTTCTCGTCGTGCAGCGGCTCCTGAATCCGGAACACGTCGGGCGATGGCTCGTCGACCGCGAACCAGCCCTGCAACAACGGTTCATCTCTCGGCCAGATCACGTCTTCGGACATCCGTTGCTCCGATCCTTGGTCAAATCACATGCTGCTAGAGTGTCGCATGCCGATTGAGTAAACCGTAGAGGCGGACCTCCGAAGGAGTCGTCCGCCCGGTTCGCCTTGCGGCGGACAATACGTGGTGGCCGGGAGTGCGCCGGGCGGGTATCCTGCTGGAATCCGCCACCACGCATGTCCGACTGCCGAGGACACGTAACGCCCCTCTCCCGCGAACGAGAAAGGGGCGCACGAACGACTATCGACACGGCTACGAATCCGAAATGATTTCACCCGGATTGTCGAGATAGTGATTGATGATCCCGTCGGCCGTGTGATACGCCAGCGCGCACACCGTGCTCGTCGGGTTCATCCCCGGATTCTGCGGGAAGTTGGACGCGCCGGTGACGAACACGTTCGGCGTGTCCCACACCTGCGAGTACCGGTTCACCACCGAGTTCCCCGGATTGGTGCCCATGATCGCGCCGCCAGTGTTGTGCGTGCTCTGGTACGGGGCGATGCTGTACGGTTGCAGCTCTTCCGCCGTTGGGATTTGCGTCGCGCCCGTGCCCTCCAGCATCTCCCGCATTCGCGGCGACAAATACCGCACCATATTGTAGTCGTTCTCGTGCCAGTCGAACGTGATTCGCAGCAGCGGGAAGCCGAATCGGTCGGTGTAGGTCGGGTCCAGGTCGAGGTATTGATCCTCGTAGGGCAGGCTCTCGGCCTGGAGCCCGACGGAGAGAATGCTGTCCCACTGCTCGCGGAGCACGTCCTTCCAGTCCTGGCCCCAGGTTCTGCCGCTTCCAGTCTCGACGCCGCCCGCGGAGCTGATCGGGTTGCGCTCACCTCCCCCCGACCCGATCGATCCGCCGCCAATGAAGTCGAGGTCCGAGTGATCGAAGTTGTCGGCGTTGAAGTCGTGAATCAGCGCCTGCGTGCAGCTGTTGGCCATGAATCGATTCAGCTGCATGCCGTCCATAATGCCGGACGAGCCGCCGCCGCCCAACTGATAGGTGTAGTTCTTGCCGACCATGTTCCAGTCGTTGCCGACTCCATCGCGGTGGGCGCTGCCCCTGGACATCAGCAGCAGCTTGACGTTCATCAATGTGTAGCCGGAGACGACCACGATGTCAGCCGGCTGTTCCACCTGCCTGCCGGTCGGATCGATGTAGGTGACGCCCGTCGCCCTGCCTTCGGCGTCGGTGTTGATGTTGAAGACGTAGCAACCCGTCCGGATTTCGTAGTTGCCGGTCTCCATTGCCATCGGAATGTGCATGACGATGGCGCTCGCCTTGGCATCCACCTCGCAGCCGTACCGGGTGCAGAACCCGCACAGCAGGCAGGCGCCACGCTCGCGCCCCGAGGCATCGGTATAGGCTTCTGACAGGATCGCCGCCGGCTGTGGGAAGGGGTGGTACCCGAGTTCCCGCGTCGATTCGGTGAACAGGTTGCCGCCGATCGAGGTCGGCAGCGGCGGCAGCGGGTACTCGCGCTGGCGGGGTCCCTCGAAGATGTTGCCACCTTCGATCTGCTCACCCTGGAGGTTGCCGGCCCGGCCGGAGACGCCAACGTCGTACTCGAACTGGTCGTAGAACGGCTCCAGGTCGTCGTAAGTGATCGGCCAGTCCTGAATCCTGCTGCCTTCAGGCAGCTTGTCGAGTCCGTACCGCTCGATGTGATGCGACCGGTACTGGAAATCGGACGGATAGAATCGCCAGTTCTGGGCTGCCCAGTGGCTCCCGGCCCCGCCCACGCCCTTGCCCGGATTGAACGCGCCGTACTGACGCATCGGCAGGGCGGTGTTGCTCGGAGCAGGCCGCCAGGTCCAGGTTTCCTGGCTGAGGTCGACCATCATGTCGCGCCGGACCTGGTACCGGAGTTCGTCATGCTCTCAGGGCGCAAGGAAATCCGGATTCGTCTGCCGCATCTCGCCCTGTTCGAGCGAGACCACGGAAAGACCTTCTGCGGTAAGCTGCTGCGCCAGGATACCAGCGATCCAACCTGCCCCGACAGTGACGACATCGACTTTGGGAAGTTGTTGTGCCATGATGTTTTGTCCCTCTAGTGACCATGCCCGCTGGACATCGCCAGGCTTACCGGATCGGCGGTGAATTCGGGATCGGTCATTTCCTCCGCCGTATAGAACTTTCGCGCGCCGAGATAGCCGATCAGTCGCCAGCCGACCATGTCGCGATTGCCGCCGTATAGCGGATCGCTGAACGTACCTTCGATGGTGTGGTTGCGTAGCATCGTGAAGAACTGGCTTCCCGACGGCGCATCGAATCCAGGCGCTTCGTCAGCCACGAGCGCCTCGACGATGGCGTCCTGCTGGTCCTCGGTCAGCGCGGTGAACGAGTCCCCATACTCGGACTCGGCATACGCCGCCAGCGATTCCAGGCCACGCCGGTAGAGGTCTTGCGGCGTCAGGATTGACTGGTACCCGTACCGCGACACATCTGACTGCGTAACCGGCACGACCTGATACATGTCGGTCCGGCTGGTGGATTCAACTGACGCCATATCCTCGGAGACATTGACGTAGGGTCCCTGCGTGTAGGTCTTGAGGGTGAAGCCCTGGTTGGTCCCCGCCAACTCCCGGTCGATGTACTAGACAACTCCCGCCTCCCGGGCGCCCGGATCGTCAGGCGTGCCGGGGAGAATGCGAGCGGTGATCGCCTCGACCATTTCGGATTCCGCTTCTCTGAAGAAGAGGATTGCCGGACCCAGATCCTCCGCCTCCGTGGCAGCTGGTGTCGCCTCCTGGGCGGCTACCGACGCGGCAGCCGGACCAGTTGTCCCGGCGGTCGCGATCGCGGCTCCGGAACTCTTGAGAAAGAGCCGCCTGGAAACATGAGGTTTTTGCTGACGCTCGTCGATGGTGGAGGTGTCGTCATTCGGTGAAAGGTTCATGATTATCTCCTGAAGGGCATGAATCCAGTGGACCTTCCGCCCGATTCCCTATTTATCCCGAGCGCCTAGGCGACCTCCCTTCTTCCAGAATATTAGTGGGCTCAAATGAGCAAGTTGTATGCCATTGGCCCGCCGTCAGAAACGTTCGGAACCCCCTACCAATAGCGTCCTGGGCACTAACCGGCAAGCCAGGACGCCAGGACGCCAGGACGCACAATGGCGCGAACTGGAGACGGGAATCCATCGACAGCATATGGACATTTCTCGCCGGCCCGAGAACAGCGACCGATACGTGTACGCTACGTACGACGGTATCCCGTTGCGGCGAACACCCTCTCGTGAGGATCGGACCGCCATGACGTCCATCCATGAGGAAATGGAAGTGAGGCCCTAGACATGCTTGACCTCGCGTTGTTTGCTGGAGGCGACGGCGTCGTGCCTTTGCTGCTCCAGGCAGAATCAGCCGAACCATCCGATGTCGTCGCTGTCGTGCAGCGCTACGCGTGGCTGTTGATCGCCGCGACACTGGTCGGGATGGTCATCCGGCGTTTTTCAATACCTTACGCCGTGGCGCTCGTTCTCGGTGGGCTCGCGATTCAGGTGAGCCACGTCGGGACCGTCCCCGACCTCGACCCCGAGCTGATCCTGTTCGTCTTCCTGCCGCCGCTGCTGTTCGACGCCGCGTTTCGGCTCGATGCGCGCGAAGCGCGATCACTGGTCCACCCAATACTTATCCTGGCGCTGCCCGGCGTGCTGATTGCGGCGGTAGCCGTGGGGCTCGTGGCCTGGGTTGTTCTGGACCTGCCCCTCTCCATCGCACTGCTGTTCGGCAGTATCGTGGCGGCAACCGACCCGGTCGCGGTGATCGGCATCTTCCGCCAGCTCAAGGTGGCGCATCGCATGTCGATCATTGCTGAAGGCGAGAGCCTGATCAACGATGGCATGGCGATCACCCTGTACGTTGTCCTCTTGCAATGGGCGACGTCCGGCTCGTTCAATCCTGTCGACGGGTTGAGTACCTTTGGACTCGAGGTGCTCGGCGGACTTGCCATCGGCGCAGCGCTGGGTCTAGCAAGCTCCCGTCTCACCGCATTCATCGACGATCACCTGATCGAGATGCTCCTCTCGGTCAGCCTCGCATATGGCAGCTATCTGACCGCGGATGCGGTGCATGCCTCCGGCGCACTCGCCTGTGTCGCCGCCGGAGTCCTACATGGCAGCTACGGTCGCGCCGTCGGCATGTCGGCGAACACCCGTCAGTTGCTGGACGACCTCTGGGAGTTTCTCGGATTCGTCGCCAACGCCATCGTCTTCCTGCTGCTCGGATTGAGCGTGCATGCACAAGACCTGATCGACGACGCCTGGGCGGTGACGGTGGCGGTCGTCGCCGTGCTGGTCACGCGGGCGGTCGTTACCGCCGTCACCGGCGCATTGACGCCGCGTGAGGACGATCCGGTGCGCACTTGGCAGGAGGCCGCGTTGCTGACGTGGGGAGGGTTACGCGGGGCGCTCACGGCGGCGCTGGCATTGGCGCTTCCCCCCGACACGCCGCACCGAGAGATAGTGACGGCAATGGCGTTCGGTGTCGTGCTCTTTACGCTGGTTGTTCAGGGGTTGACCCTGCCGATTGTTATCCGACGCCTGGGGCTCGGCCAAACGTAGAGAGCGGGAACACAATCGGCGCTGCTCCAATCCAATGCGCCGATTGTGTTCCCCGAACGCGAATACCGGCTCGTGCTACGATGCTCGTTCACCTGACGATGTACGCGCTGAAGGGACCGACCTCGTGACCGACGCCTCGACCGAGCCGATCATTCGCGCCGCTGGCCTGACCAAGCGGTTCAAGCGGCCCACCAAAAAGCCCGGCCTCCGTGGCGCGCTCACCCACCTCGTCCGCCCCAGCTACACGACGATGACCGCGGTCGACGGCATCGACCTCGAGATCTTGCCCGGCGAGAGCGTTGCCTACGTCGGACCCAACGGCGCGGGGAAATCGACGACCGTCAAGCTGCTCACCGGCATTCTCGTTCCGTCCGAGGGCGAAATCACCGTCTG
>JALZMD010000349.1 GCA_030858375.1 Chloroflexota bacterium | reverse complement strand
CTGCACGAGCTGCGCTATGGGGACATGGCGCGCAGCGGCCAGATTCCGCACACCCCTTACTTCGGGTCGATCGATTCGACGCCACTCTTCGTCATGGCGTTTGCCCAGGCCTACGAGGTCCATCGTGACGAGTCCATGTACGACGTCCTGATTCCGCATGTGCGTCGAGCGCTCGCCTGGATCGAGGAGTACGGCGACCTCGATGGGGACGGGTTGATCGAGTTTGGGGACAAGTCGAAAGACAGCGTGCACATCACGCAGCAGGGCTGGAAGGACAGTCACGATTCCCTGCATTGGGCCAACGGGGACGAGGTCGACGGACCAATCGCGCTCGTCGAGGTCCAGGGTTACGTCTACGCGGCCTATGAATGGCTGGCCAACGTCGCGGAGATTCGTGGCAATTCCGACTGGGTCGCCGAACTTCGGAACAAGGCGGAACGGATCCGCGAGGCCGTGGAAACGTCGTACTGGCTGCCGGAGGCGGGATTCTACGCCCAGGCACTGGACGGCGAAAAACGCCCGGTCGACCAGATCAGCTCGAATCCGGGACACCTGTTGTACTGCGGGTTACCCGTTCCCGAACGGGCGGCCTGCGTCGCCGAACGCCTGATGCGGCCGGATATGCTGACCCGATGGGGGATCAGGACCTTGAGCAGTACGATGTCGCGCTATAGCCCGATGAGTTACCACAATGGCAGCGTGTGGCCGCACGACAACAGCCTGATCATGGCGGGACTGCGCACCTATGGGTTCAGCAAAGAGAGTTCGACCATTGCCACCGCGCTCGTACGCCTGAGCGCCCACGATCCGGAGCACCGGCTCAGCGAGCTCTACTGCGGCTTCGATGATACCGATGAGCGACTGGGCCCGGTCAACTACCCTGTCAGCTGCCGACCCCAGGCCTGGGCCGCCGGCTGCGCCCACATGACGATCCAGGCGATTCTGGGCCACAGTGGCAACGGTGCGAGCGACACGACGACGGGGCCCGCGTTCGACCACCTGGTCACGCACATGACCGCATCGGAGATGACTGTGACGGGGGAACCATTGGCGTACACGCTGGCCAACGGCGCCATCACGGCCGACCAGCCCGTGCCCGTGCTCGTGCCCGAACAAACCTGATCCAAAACCTGCGGGATGTTGTTGGCAGGCAAACGCCCCGGGCACACGAAGCCGGGGCGTATTTTGTATGTGCTAGCCGGCGTTATAGGCATCCCGCCACTGCACCAATTCCTTCGCCACTCCAAAATCCATGTCGGCGCTGGAGACGGCGGTCGTAAAGTGGGTAACGCCAGCCTTGACGAAGTCCTCGGCTGTATCAATGGTTTGGGCATTGAGACCAGTCGAGCGCTCGATCTCCGATGGATCACGGCCCACCTTGACGCACCAGTCTTCGAGGATGGCGGACTTGCGGGTCATCGTTTCGACGTCGCCCCAGGCGTGCCAGGTATCGGCGTGCTGGGCAACGATCCGGAGGGTGACCTTCTCACCGCCGCCACCGATGAGGATCGGGATCTTGCCGTTCACCGGTCCGGGATTCAGTTTCTCCCAGCGCTCGCGGATGATCGGCATGTCGCGGGCGAGATCCTTGAGCCGGCTCGCTGCAGTGCCGAATTCATAGTCATAGTTCATGTAGTCCCGCTCGGCCCACCCAGAGCCCATACCCAGCACCAGGCGCCCACCCGAGATGTGGTCGACGGTGCGGGCCATGTCGGCCAGCAGATTGGGGTTGCGATAGGAGTTACAGGTGACGAGGGCGCCGATCTGGGCCCGCTCGGTCACTTCGGCCATCGACGCCAGTTGGGTCCAGCACTCGAAATGCAGGCCATCGGCATCGCCGCTCAGCGGATAGAAATGATCCCAGTTGAAAATGACATCGACGCCGAGGTTGTCGGCTTCAATCCAGGATTTGCGGTGCTGTTCGTAGGAGGCGTGCTGCGGTGGAATCTGCACGCTGATCTTGACGTTGCGCTTTGGGGAATCGCTCACGGTTGACCTTTCGACACAGAAAAACACGAACGTTGCTGCAGATAGTGTCGCACGCGGCCACGCGCCCACCTGCCCGAAAGACGTGCTGGGGGGCTACCAGCCGTGGTCAGCCAAGGAGAGGATACCTGATGCCGGGTTGGCGACTGGATCGCGAAAGCACGCGTCGAGGGGCAATGGCAGGTCCACCGAAATCCCGTTGGCCTCCACGCAGTGGCCGGTTCGATCGAAGGTGAGCGCGGTGTTGACCGTCGCGGAAATACCGGAGCCCAGCGCGATCGTGCGCGGCCGGCCACTGCCGCCTCCGCTGGGCTCGCCCACGATCTGGACATGCGACAAGCCTTGGAGACCGACGATGGCATCCTCGGACACGGAGTAGGTCTGGCGATCGATCAGGAATCGAACGGGCTTGTGCCAGCGTCGAGACGATTGGGAAGGCGTCCCCATAATCGGCGCAGGCTCGCTCAGCCGGCCACCGCCAATGCTGAACCGGATCGTACCCAGTTCAACGGCCTCAGTCAGGAACCGGTCGCGGAAGTGCTGGGCGGCGACAAGCTGCCCGCCGACATTCCCACGCAAATCGACGATGAGACACGGACACGTTTCGAAAAGATCGAAGGCTTCGTCTAGTGCAGCGGTCCACTCCGCCGTGAACATCCAGCCGCGAATCCGGAGGTAGCCCGTGCCCGATTCCAGCACGGACGTTGACACCGGCTCGCGCCAGGGCAACGCTCCATAAATGTCGGTCCAGCTGATAAGCTGGCCATCAGGTTTGCGCACCCGGAGCGTTCGCTCGTTCCCAACCGATCCGGCGAGCCACCGGTAGCCGGTCACCATGGCCCTGGTTCGAGGAGTCGCCGCGGTTCGATCCCACCACGATTGGTGATTCACATCGAGAATCGCGTCTCCAGCGCGCACACCGGCGGCCCAGGCTGCCGACCAGGTCGGGACATGCGTGAACCAGGCAGCCCCCGGCTCGACCCAGGCTCGATAGGGCAACCGGGCGTTGGTCGTTCGCTCGCGCACCCAGGTACGTGCATCGTGCAGGTCGGCGAACAACCGCTGGAGCGACGGGAGCGACGCACCTGCATCCAGTATGTGCTGCCGGTGCCGATTGAAAATGTCCTCCCATTCCAGACCGCGAAGCGCAAACGACGGATAGGTATCAGCTACCTCGTCGCTGATGGTGTCAAGCATTTTCTGGGTCGAGTCCGGCACGTGCCGCCGACATTCCGCATCGCCACGGCGAGTGTCGGTCCGTAACAACTGGAACGCGTCCCCGACCTCGGCAACGGTCGGTCCATCGATGACCACCACGCGACGAGCACGGTCGATCCGGACCAACGGCTCCGTAGCGGCTGGCAGCTGCATGACATTTAGCCACGCCCGCAGTGCCTGGTTAATCGGGGTCGGCCCGACGAAACAGCGGGCGGCAGGACTCGATACGGGTTCATCGCCGGCGAAGATGACCGGACAGCCCAGCTCAGCCTCAAGCTCGGCAGACTCGGCAATGAGCAGCCGGCAAAAGGTGTCGACCGGGTCGAACGGATCACCGGTCAACTCGGGCAGATCCACCCTGCACCGGTCGGCGCCGATCAGCGGTCTCCGGTCATTTCCCTGCGTCAGGACTCGTCCGGCTCTCGCTCATCTCGACGTTCGACCTGGGTGTCATTCGTCTGGGCCGCTTGGCCAAAGGGCGCCCATCCGGATTTGCGTCCGGCTGGAGCCGGGCGATTCCCCTCAGACTCGAGCGCGGCAACCGGGGGGTCGCCTCCAGCGGGAGGCTCCGGTGAGGGGGGATTCGGGCGCAACATCACATCCGATGAAATGGTCTGGTTGGTAGCGGCATACGCAAACGGCCCAACATCCGGTGACCGTTCGCCATTGGGGGGCGGTTCGTCGTCGCGCGCGCCAGCCCGGCTCAGCATCCAGCGCCAGCCAGACTGCTGTTGCGGCTCTCGCTTGAGCTGGCGGCTGGAAAAGTAATCGGACAGGATCACCTGAATGGCGGCAGCGATGGGAATTGCCAGAATTGCGCCGGTCACGCCCATGAACTGGGTACCGACGAGGATGGCCACAAACACCGTGAGGGGAGTCAGGCCCACCGCCCCGCGCATGACTCGAGGCACGAGCACCCAATTCTCCAACGACTGCATGCCGACGATGACGAGGCCCACAATCAGGGCCTTCTCCCACCCCTGGGTAAGCGCCACAATGACGGCTGGCACCCCACCAATCCAGGGACCGACAATCGGGATGATTTCGGTAAGGCCCGCCCACAACCCGAGCAACGGCCAGAACCGGATGTCCAGAATGCCGTAACTCACCGTCGCGATCACGCCGATGATAAGCATGAGCGTGAGTTGGCCGCGCATCCAGCCACCCACCTTGTTCTCGACATCCTGCCAAATTCGTTCGACCCGTGGTTGGCGGCGCGCGTCCAACTGGCTGATGACCAGCCGGCGGATGAAGGCCTTCTCCATAAGGTAATAAAACGTGATGACAAGCGTGGTAACGACGCCGATGACGCCGGTCGTTATGTTGGAGATGACCGGAATGACGTTCTGAACCGCATCCGACGACACTTCGACGTCGCCGCCCGTGTCGTCGAAGACGTTCCCGGCCTGGCCGATGAGCGCCGCGCCCGTGCCGCTGAGGAGCGGGTTGGAGCTTTCGCGCCATTCCTGTTCCAGGTTCTCGAGTTGACCTGGCAAATTGTCCCGCACCGAATTGGCTTCATCCCTGATTACCGGAATGATGAGGAATACCAGTAATACCAGCATGCCGATGATGGCGGCGTAGATCATGGCGATCCCCGCTGGCCGGGGAATGTGCCGCTGTTCCAGGCGGCGGACTGGCCCCTCCAGGATGGTGCCAAGAAGCAGCCCGAACAGGCCGAGCACGATGGTGGCTTCGACCCGGGTCACGATCCAGAAACCGATCAGCACCAGGAAGAGCGACGCCGCCGTGAGACCGGGACGCCGGTCGTCATCATTGCGCTCAGGGGGGGTCGTGTCCATGCGGGTGCGGGGAGTCGCGCCGGGGATCGATGCCATCGGTGAATGATCCGTCCTTCCTGACCTCGTCGATATTCACGAATTGAGCGGCGCGAGTATCATCGCGCCGCTCTGCCTGCCCATCGCTGAATTGTGCGGTACAGTCGCCAGCCTGTCCCTATTTGGACAGCGGCTTGGTTTGCCAATACGATGCTTCCAGCGGATCGACCTTTTGGCGGCGCTCCTGCTGGGGTAGATCGTTCCAGGAGGTCGAGAACGAGAAGTGTTCACGGCCATCGACCACGATCCGGCGGGCCGCCCCAAACGGACGGGTGACCGCGAAGATTTCGCGCGGCGGGCGGGAGACGACCTCGGTCTGGAACCAGCCATGCTCGGCGCACTGCCCCGCATGAAGTTGCCAGGTTATGTCGGCGGTCACGCCCCCCAGATCACGAATCAGCACGTCCTGGAGGGATCCATCGCAAATCGGGCAGCGCATCGGGGTTCTGACATTGACTCGATCTCGGACGGGTTCGCGCGGGGATGTCTTTGCCATGGAGACCCAACTCTTTCCGGCGATCCAGGATCTGCCGCATACGCACCAACGGTTCCAACAAGCGACACGCACCTGGCGATTCGGGGACTAAACGACGTGCCGGGCGGGAGCGGGGAGGACACCGGGGCCGAAACGCCAGGCGACTGCGGCACTGTTCGGCATCATACCTGTGCTTCCTGCAACGATTCTAGCATTTTGCATAAAGCGATTCACCCCTTCCCAACAGCCAGCTGGCACCCTTGAGCCACAGAATCGTGAAAAGGCCAGCGGCTGTCGTACACTCTTCGCAAATCCGGTCGCACTCAGCCCCTCGCCGGTCAGGACATGCATGGCACATCAACCCTCTCGACCATTCGAATCCCTTGAGTGGTATCGCGACGCGGCCAGAAATAATTTTCGTGACGACGATCCGAGGAAGGATCTGGCCAGGTGGGCCGGCGGCCTGGGGATGCTTCACGCCCATGCGTCATTGTTCGCTATCGGCATCGTCGTCCTGCTCGGGATCAACCTGATCCGGACACCCGACACGATTTGGGCGAGTCGCTGGATCATGGCCTGGACGGTCCTCCTGCTCCTGCACGCGGTCGTCATCGGCTTTCTCTGGGCACTGCGGCAGTGGAACAGCGATACGCCCGACGAGGCTTTGCAGATGACCACTGCCCGGGAGTGGGAGCGGCAAGCGACATTCAGCTGGGGCCAGAACGGCACCGAGGCCCAGGATGTCGACTTTCGGGTCACAACCGACACGCGACCAGCCAGTCTCCCAGAAGGTCCCGAACCCGCGAGTGATTCCAGCTGGACGGGGTGGAACGCCGCCGATCAGGAGGACGCTCCTCCAGCGACTGAACGGGCATCGTGGAAAGAGGCGTCAGCCGCGGCCTGGCTCGATCGGCCGCGGCCGAGTACGGACGCCAATCGCGAACCCGAAGCCAAGCCCGACGCATGAACGAGCTCGCCACCTCACGCGATTTCACTGTGGCAGTCTTTGTCATACAACATGATCACGTTATCCTGCACCCGCACGCCAAGCTCGGGATCTGGCTTCCGCCGGGGGGCCACATCGACCCGGGCGAACTCCCGGACGAGGCGGCGATCCGCGAGGTTCTGGAGGAAACGGGAATTGCCGTGGAACTGATGGGCGAGCGTGGCATCGGCGTCGACTATCCGGGCCAACCTGTTCAACTCGTGCGCCCCGAGGGCATCCAGCTCGAATCGATCACCGGCGACCACGAACACATCGACCTGATCTATTTCGCCAGGCCCACCGGCAACGCCGCGACCCTTCCGATACTTCGGGAGGACATGGCGTGGGTCGGCCAGAGTGATCTTCCCGAGGCGACACTGACCGCTGAAGTGCGGGACTGGTGCAACAGGGCACTCGCGACCGCACGTCGATGGTAAGGCCGCCGCTCACCTGGCGTTGGTCGCCAAGCCGGGAGCGCGGCTGGTACTACCCACGCTGGGCGCACGAGATCCTCGACGACGGGGAGGCGACCTGGTTCGCCCGGATGGCCCGCGCCGAGAAAACGACGTTGCCGCCAGTCGTACTCGTTCACGGCGTGGTCGTGTCGGGCGCGTACTTCCAGCCGGTTGCCGAACACCTTCACGGCGAATTCCACCTGTATGTACCGGATTTGCCAGGGACTGGCCGCAGCCGGACGCGCGACGGGGTATGGGGGATCAGGCGGCTGGCCGACGCCCTGGAGCGCTGGCTGGACCTTCACCACTTGCGCAAGGCCGTGCTCGTCTCTAATTCGATTGGGTGCCAGGTCCTCACGATGCTGGCCGCGAAACGGCCCGACCTCGCTCACGCACTCATCCTTGTTTCGCCGACGATGGATCCCGATCTGTCATCGATCGTCCAGATCATGTGGCGTGGCCTCCTGGATATGCCTCGCGAGGATGCCGGACTTTGGCGAATCTGGCTCCCCGACCTGATCCGGACAGGACCGGTGAACGGGCTTCGGCTCTTGCACCTCGCGATGCATGATCCTCAACTCGAGCGCCTGGGCGACGTCAACGTACCGGCCATCGTCGTCGGCGGCCAACGCGATCCTATTGCGCCACCGTGGTGGGTGAAATCGATGGCGTCGAGGCTGCCATGTGGTCGTGCCGTGATCATCCCACAGGCGCCCCACGCCATGAACTACACCAGTCCACGGCATCTGGCACGCATTATCCGGGCCGCCGTTGGAGACTGGCCGGCCAATGACGTGGCGTCATCGGCCACTACGCTGCGCTAGCCACCGCTGAGATCGTCGATCATCCGCACCGAACCTGAGGTCAATCCGCCATCGACCGGCAGATTGACGCCGGTTATCCAGCTCGCCTCCGATGAGCAAAGAAAGAGCGCGGCGGCGGCGACATCGTCGGCCTCGCCGACGCGGCCCAGGGGATACCAGGCAGTCAGGCTGTCGAAGACCCCTGGATCCCGAGCCAGCCGCTCATCCCAGATCGGTGTCCGGACCGTGCCCGGCGAGATCGCGTTCACCCTAATCCCATGCTTGCCATGGCGCACAGCAAGGTTTTGCGTCAGGTTGATGAGCGCGGCCTTCGCTGCCGAATAGGCGTCCTCGCCAATCCCGAACATGCCATTGACCGACGCGATGTTGAGAATGACGCCTCGTTCAGCCTCGATCATGGCGGGCAGGACGGCCCTGGAGCAAAGAAATGCGGCTCTGATGACGACGTCGAAATTACTGTCCCACTCGCCTGAGGAGATGCGGGTGGTGTCCGCACCCACCGAGAGCCCGGCATTGTTGACCAGAATCGTGACCGGCCCAAGATCTCGCCCAAGGCGGTCCAACGCGGTCACTACGTCATCTTCGAGGGTGACGTCCAATGTCAGGGCGATCCCTTCGTCCCCACCGGCCCGAATCGCCTGGACAGTCGTCGTGGCGCGCTCCCCGACCTTGTCGGCAACGACCACCACCGCCCCTTCGGCGGCGAAACGCCGGGCGATGCCCTGCCCGATTCCTGAGCCACCGCCCGTGACCAAAGCGATTTCACCTGCAAGTTCCATGCTCAGCTCTCCTGTTGATGCAATGGCAACGAGCGCGCTCGACGACCTGTCCCTTACTCACACAACCACCATGTTAGGCGTCGGCCCACAACTCGCCCAAGAGATCGTCATCCTTCGCTTCGCCTCAGGATGACGTTAGGGCAAGGTTCCTCGGTCAAGCGTATGCCTTCCCTACCGCTTCCATCAGGCCGCGCATGTACCCGAGCGCGTAGAGCCGGCCCAACGTGGCGTAGCCAGGGGCAGTGTTGTCTTCACTTGCCATCGTCGGTACGTGATCGACACGAGCCGGGCCGGCAAAGTCGACATCGGCGTAGGCACGGATTGCTTCGACCATGTCGGTCTGGCCGTTATCGTGAAATGTCTCGACGAACGTGTCCTTGTCGCCACGGACATCACGGAAGTGAACGAACTTGATGGCGCCTTGCCGGCCGAAGTGTCGGATCGTTTCCGGAACGTCCACGCCCATTGCCGAGAAATTCCCCTGGCAAAAGGTGAGGCCATTGTGCGGGCTTGGGTAGATATCGAGTACGCGCTGAAAGTTTTCGGGACTGGTCAGGATCCGGCCGATGCCGCGGATCGGCGAACGCGGCGGATCATCCGGATGGACAGCCAGGAAGACGCCGGCTCGCTCGGCCACCGGAACGACCCGCTTGAGGAAGTACTCCATTCGCTCCCAGAGTTGCTCCTCAGTGACCTCGCCGAACTGCGTTGGACCAAGCGCTTCGTTGACGTCGTGGTTGAAGCCAGAAACCAGAGCGCCGCCCCGTTCCGGTTCATCGAACGAGGTTCGCAACCAGCCGATCCCCGCCATCCAGTTGTGACACATGATCGGGATGTTGAGTTTGCCCATGTTTTCGATCAACTGGCAGAAGTGGTCGATGTGCTCATCTCGGTCGCCGAGGCCGAGCTTGATCGGTTCCTGGATCGATGATGGTGCCGATTCGATCACCGTCAGGTCGAGGCCCTCGGCGGAAAATCGTTCCTTGATGTCTTTAAGCCGGTCGAAATCCCAGGCGGGCGCCAGGCCCGGCCCATCGTTGATGCCCGAGACAACCTGGGTCACGCCAAGTTGCCTGGTGAGATCCCACAAGACTGACTTTTCCCGGTTTGTGAGCACTTCCGCGAGTTGCATCCGCATGGCCATAGGGTGATTGCTCCTGATGGGTAATGGTGATCCTGGGCGGCGGAGTTGTCGAAAGTCGAAGCGAGCCCGACGTCCGATTGTCGCCAAGGTCGACCTGTTTGAACAGCCGTGGGTCACGTGTTACCAGATGGTCATTGAATTAGCGAACATCGAGCGATAGTCGTCCTCGGCGGTGACGCGAGGCGAGAGCTGGGTGAGCCGCGACTGTGGAAGGGTGCCGGCCACGAGCGCGTCGAGATCGGCGTTGGTGATGCCGACCGCGTTCAGGCCGTTCGGCATCCCAACCGATTGCATCACCGCGACCAAGGCATCCGCCAGGATATCGCCGGCGTCTTCCGGGGAAGCACCCCGGACATCGGCGCCAAGCAATCGCGCCGATTCCAGGTGACGCACAGGATCGGCCGCCGCCGTCCACCGGAAAATCGCGGGCGCAGTCAGAATGACGGACATTCCGTGTGGGACGAGCGTGTGGTCGCCCGGGTACCCCTCGGGCACGAAGTTCCGGGCCAGCGCCGAGACCGGGTACGACATGGCGTGCGGCAGGTGGACGCCCGCATTCCCGAAACCGATACCTGCCGACGTCGAGGCCAGGAACATGGCG
>JALZMD010000340.1 GCA_030858375.1 Chloroflexota bacterium | reverse complement strand
AGCCATTCCCAGTGAATCAGCGGCCAGCCGCCAATCATGGGATCCCGGATAGCCCGCCCAACGTTGTGGACGATCTCCGGCGTCACATCCTCGATCATCTGATCATCTCCCCGACATCCGCAATGGCGCCGTTCACTCCCGGCTTGAGTTGACAAGCATAGTGGGTCAATCTCAATCACGACATCTCGAAACCACCACCAGGTCACGCTCGAAATGTTGTCGTCACGTCGCCGGGCATCCGAAGCCTTTGGACACGAGCCGTTTTCAAACACCTTGTGCACCGGTGCACGCCCGGAATCGACGGATCGGCTATACAAGGGAGGGCAGGGAACGTCTCCCCTGTCCTGACCGGCTCGAAACACCGCATCACCCTCGGAGCTCTTCCCACCATGGATTTCCTGGATCGCATCCCCTTCCTGACGAAACACAAGGGCAAGCGCGAACTGATCTTCGTGATCCTCCTCGCCGGCTCGATCATGGTCTCCGGCCTCGTCATGGCCCAGCTCGGCTGGCTCTACAAGGACGTCCCAACGTCGGCCACCCCGAGCGCGATCGTCGCCTCCCCGCCGGCAGCGGACTCTACGACTCCAGGCACGCCGACATCGGATTGACGAAACCGAGCAGGCGAACCAATACATCGTCAGGCTATTTCTAAAACGAGCCGATCGTGTCTCGCATTCAACGGTGGCAAGGCAACGCCCGCCACATGTCAGCTCGTTTCGATGCGAACTACCTTGAAATAGGTTTCGATCCGAAGGAACCCAAAACTCTCGTAAAATCGGACGGCGACATCATCAAAGGCTTCTGCGACCACTCCCCAGACCGCCACCTCCAGCCTTGCCGCCGGCTCCAGCGCGTCGATCAACAGGAGTTGCCCATATCCCTGTCATTCATATCGATGGTCGAGCGTCAGTCTCCCGATCAGCACGGCCGGTACCACTGGATACTGTGGCAGACGTTTTCGCATGGCGTCCGGTAGTTCGGTCAAGGCAATGCCGAATGAACCGATGGTGTAGTAACCGACGATGTCAGCTTGGTTTCGTATCCGCAACAGCACAACGGTGGCCGCGCGTCGCCGCATGTCCTGGCCGGCACGTTCCTTGAGATAGTCGTCAAAGACGTTATTGCGACAGGAGAACCCCGATAGACCATCCGATTTCTCGAGCAACGAGAACCTGTAGCCAACGTTTTCCATGTGCTAGCTGCTCGTCTGTTCGCGATACCGACGGGCCGCCTCCGACACCTTGGCGGTGGGTTCAGGCGGTTCGAGGAGCATTTCGGCGACGCGCCTGCTGTCCTGGGCCGAGAGCCTGACTACCTCATGTCGCTCGATCGCGCGGACTGTTGAGTCAACCGCTCGATGCACGATAACGACGAGATGCTCAATCCCTACAGGGCTGCCGCCCGCGCCACCAGTGCCTTCTGTTCCTTCGTCAATCTAGCTTCGATGCGTTCCTGAAGATTGGCGACCATGGCCAATCTCCCTGAAGTGACTCATGCGCATTCTTCCAGATGGGCGTTGACCGGCGTTCGAGCCAAGATGTACGGCGTTATACCGTACATCTCGGCTGGTGGGGAAACACGTTCCATGCTTCTTTTGAGGCACGATTCATTACGTCGAACCGCGGACGCCGGTTGCGACCGCCCAGCCAGGCGCCCGCCGTGAGAAGCGGCAGGGCGAGTCCGGGGAGGGCGTGCGGTTCATCGAACGGCGCCGGGCTCTCGCCTGGTGGAGGGTTCGTCGCCGCGTCGCCGGAGCCGGTGTTGGGCGGCTCCTGGGTGTCGACGCAGTTGTAGATCCAGACCTCGCTGAGCCGGTTGGCGGTGACCACCACGTCGCCGGCCGAATTGACACTGTTCGACTCGGCGTGGCACCACGCGCCGTCGACCTCACGGAGTTGGTAGGTACCGGGTACGAGCCCGGTGAACCGCAGCAGGCCATCCGGATTCGCCTGGCCGATCTCGGGATCCTCGAACGCCTTCATCTCTGCGTTGTAGAACGCAAGGCTGAAGGATGCGTTCTGGTTGCTCAGCCGGCATTCCTCGTCCCAGTCGTAGCCCTTCGGCGGATTGGTGACTTCGCACACGTATTTGCGAACCAGGATGGTGCCGGTATCCTCAGTCAGCTGTTCGGGGATGTTGAAGAACCGGCAGGTGAGCGTGTCACCGTACTCGATCCTCAACGTCAGCGTGCCGTTGACCGCCTTCTGGTCTGCCGGGAGATCCGGGTTGGCGCCGCAGAAGAGGTAGTCGGTCGGAATGCTGTAGGGTCGATCCTCATAGATCGTGTACGTGCCTGGCGCCAGGTCCTCGAACGAGGTCACCCCCCGCTCGCCGCCGTCGCCGGTGATCGCCTTGGCCGCGACCGGACCCTCGATCCGGACCGTGACGTTGTTCGTCAACTGGCCGCTGGCTGAGCAGCCAGCCGCGAAGTCCTCGTACAGCGTGCCGTTGAAGCTCGGCGTGCAGGTGTACTTGGCCACATCGATCGTGGCTGCTTCCGGTTCCGGCGGCGCCAGGTAGTTGATGACGATCACCGTGGTCATCTGACCGCGGTTGACCCGAACCCTGACCGTCGAGTTGCCTTCGAGGTCCGGATCGGTTTCCGTGAGCCGGTAAAGCCCCTCAGTAACGGTCACCTGATACTGCCCATCGGCCCCGGTCTGGAACTCGCCGGGACCGCCTTCCCCGGGGTCGGCCGCCAGCGTAAACACCGCGTTGCCCTTTTCGCATCCGGCGGTCCGGGCGAGTTGCTGCGTACCCTGGGCACCACCGAAGAATTCGGTTCGCTCCCCCTCTTCACCAGCCGGGCAATAGAACTTCTGGACCTGGACCGAACCAGTATTGGCGGGCGGCGGCGTGCGCTCGTCGACGATGTTGACGACCCGCGTCGCACCCGGATTGATCCGGATGTCGTCAATATCGTCGGCCCGTTCGTAGCCATACGGGGCCCGCGTCTCGGTCAGGGTGTAGCGCCCCGGTTCGAGGTTGCTGAAGGTGACGATGCCCGACGCGTTCGTGCATTTCTCGCCCGCGCCGTCCCCGGCGACGTCGAAACAGGCACCCTGGAGCACATGACCGTCCTCGTTGGTCTTGTTGACCTGGAGGCGGCCTGGTTTCAGTTCGTTGGCAACCGTGATCTCCGTCGTCTGGTTGTTACGGATCTGGACATCCACGAGGTCGGCGAACTGGTAGCTCTGGGACGGCACGATCGTTTCCCGCAGCGTCCACGTTCCCACCGGGA
>JALZMD010000336.1 GCA_030858375.1 Chloroflexota bacterium | reverse complement strand
CATTCGTCCCGGCCATTGCCCGGCGGCTCGAGGAGCGCAAGCGGCAGATGGGCGTCGACTCGCTCAAACCGTGGGATACGAGTCACGATCCACTCGGCCAGCCGCCATTGAAGCCGTACGAATCGGTCGAGGAATGGAACGCCAGGTCGGAGGCGATCTTCACCCGTGTCGATCCTGTCTTTGGCGACTACTTTGGCACCATGCGCGATGAGGAGTTGCTCGACCTGGAAAGCCGCAAGGGCAAGCGTCCCGGCGGATTCTGCACGAGCTTCCCGTACCGCAAACGTCCATTCATTTTCATGAACGCCAGTGGTGTCGGCTCGGACGTGCGGACGCTTCTTCACGAAGCCGGTCACGCCTTCCACGGGTTCGAATCGTCGAAGCTGCCATTCGTCTACCAGCGCCAGTACGGCAGCGAAATGGCCGAGGTCGCCTCGATGTCGATGGAGTTGCTTGCGGCCCCGTACCTGCGGGAGGAATCAGGCGGATTCTACAACCAGCCCGACTATGTGCGCGCGCGGGCCGAGCACCTAGATGGCATCCTCGAAATCTTTGCCTGGGTCGCGACCGTCGATGCATACCAGCATTGGCTCTACACCGATCCGGCGGCGGCCGATCGCGATGCACGCGACGCGAAGTGGTTGACCGTATGGGAACGCTTCAACCCCGGCGTGGACTGGGCGGGACTTGAGGCTGAGCGCACCGCCCGCTGGCACAAGCAGCTCCACATCTTCCTCTACCCGTTCTATTACATCGAGTACGCGATCGCTCAACTCGGCGCACTTCAAGTCTGGCGCAACAGTCTCACTGACCAAGCAAAGGCGACCGCTGACTACCGGGCCGCGCTGGCGCTTGGCGGTTCCCGCCCACTACCAGAACTGTTCGAGCGGGCGGGCGCCCGGCTCATCTTCGACGCCGAGGGCATGGCCGAACTCGTTTCCCTCATCGAAACCGAGTTGAAGGGGCTGGAGCAGTCCGCTGCGTAACCCACGGCGTTGGTTCCCACGGGAAGTAGAATGAAGTTCAGGTACGGCTGCGGCATCGTAGCGATGCTTGTCTCCGCCCGTACCTGGGGTCACTGATCACCCATTCCCACAAACCGTTCGGGCCGGAAATTGCCGGTCGCCCAAATGGGAAGATTCCTCGCAAACTCGGAACGACAAAACAGTTGGCCTTCGGGAAACCGCGGCAAAGTAGCTCCCGTACGGCTTCCGCATGGAGCGGCCAAAGTACGCGGTCAGGTGTTCACTCGTCCGCCGGACTGGACATTAGGAAGGGCAGGTCCACCGATGAAGGCCTGCCGTCCGAACCCGTTTCACGATCGCTGGGAACGGCTCCCTGAATCCAGCCCTCGGTGCCCGTTGGCGTAGCCACCTTGAACCAGGCCTTGTAAGTCTCGGCACTGGTGCCAGTCGAAGCCGGGTCGCCAGCGATCAAATCGAGCACCGGGAGCCGGGTCAATTTTTCCAGTACCAACTCTTCGCGGCCCGGCATACCCAACCCAGGACCCGCAAGCACCCGAACGACCTGGCCGATACCTGTGGTCTGGGGAGTCAACTCCAACCCATCGATGTCGATCCGGCGGAAACGTCCCAACAGCGGATTGCGCCAACCGAGCTCGGCCGGGTGCTCGGCCGCCGTGATTGGCCAGTAACCCGGTCCTGGCGGACACTGAAACCCACAGTTCACCCCGTGTTGTGGCGCATTGCCATTCACGTCGTCACGGATCAGGAATGTCCGCAGCTCGAAGTGGAGGTGGCTTGGCGCCTGGCCCGGCGCCTTGACGTCGGGCTGGGCGAGGATGATTCCCAGCTTTTCACCAGCCGCCACCTGCTGTCCGGGCTGCACGTCGAGCGCGAAGTCGAGGTGGCCGTACATCGAGTAAAGTTCGGGCGCATGCTCGATGATGACCACGCGCCCCGGGTAATTGAAATCGGCATATGCCACTTCGCCATCCGCGACGGCATAGACGTTGGCGCCGCCGGTGTCCTGATCGACTGCATACCAGTCCTCGCCAGTATGCCACCAGCCTGCCAAAAACCAGGTGTTTTCACAGGCGAATCCGTGACCGATCGCAAAGCCGTCCCCTGGCGCGGCATCCTGCCAGCCAATTGGGGCTGAAACCCACTCCCGGCGACTCCCTTGTGCAAGCAAGGGAACACCCCACCAGGCTCCGACACTCATTCCCAGTGCCACGCCCAGGGCATTACGTCGCGTCAGCCGATAGTCAGTCATGCATCGTCCCTCTAAGGTGCGGTACCAGATTGCCAATCGTTCCTCTTCAGGTGTACGTTCCAACAGGCTTGATCGGACGTGAGAGATTCGCCAACAATGGGCGATTCTGATCCAGGCTCTGCCCTCACCGGCTTGTCCTTGCGGCCCGACTCAACGGTTCCAAAGATGCCGGGAAGTTCCGTATACTCGACCAGACGCAACGCACACAAGGAGCGGATACGTCAGCATGGTTGAAACCTTCTCGCAACGGATCAAGGAAGACATCGCCCGTTTCGTCTCCGAGCCGACCCGCGAGGGCCTGCAAGAGCTCATCCGCTTTTTCGGCGGCGAGTTCGATCAGTATGAGCTCAAGGAATCGTGGCCACCCCTGCCCCGGATGGCAAAAACGGCCCTGGCCATCGCCAACTCAGGCGGCGGCGTGATCCTGTTCGGGATCCGTGACGCCACGCTCGAGCCAGTTGGGCTCGCCGAACTGGCATCCAAACAGGCCGTGTTCGACACCTTTCGCTCCTACATTCCCCCTCCATTGATGAACGAGATTACCCTGCTGGACTTCGATTACGCCGATGCAACGTACAAACCTCTTCGAGGAAAGCAAATCCAGGTGCTGGCGATTCCCGACCTGCCGGAATCCGTTCCCTTCGTCTGCGAGGAAGAGTGGCACAAGGACGATGAGCACGTCCGCCGCGGCGCGATCTACATTCGCAGCGGTACAAACACCCGGGAAGGCACCTACGATCAGGTTCAGCGCCTGCTGAATCGCCGGCTCGATACCGTTTCACCGCAGTCATCGACGAACCGGGTCAAACGTGAACTCGATCAGCTCCAGATCCTGCAGGCCGCGCGGAAGCGGATGAGTCTGCCAGTCCAGCCAACCAGCAGCCAGGGACTGGCTGGGTCAATCGATGCCGACGCCGAATTCCGCTCCTACCTCGACCACCTGATCGAGCGGAAACGACTGCTGCTTGAGCATGCCCTCGGGCTCTTGCCGGATGGGGCATGATCGGCGTAACACCACATTGCTGGAAACCCTGGTTTTTGGGCAATTCCCAATTCGATCGACATGGCCACATTTCGGGCCGGCACACGGGGCAGCCCTCACGAGGCGATAGGTGTTAGCAATGACCAAAATGGCTCCTGGTCGGTGTCAGTGCCGCAGCTTTGGATCCAGGGCGTCGCGCAGCCCGTCACCCAGCAGGTTGAACCCCAGTACGGTCAACGCGATCGCGAGGCCGGGGAAGATCGCCGCCCACGGCGCAAGTTGCAGCACGGAGTACGACGATGACACCATTGATCCCCATGAGGGCGAAGGTGGCCTGTTCCCCAGGCCCAGGAAGGCAAGCGACGCTTCGGCGAGCACCGCGAACGCAAAGTTGAGTGAGCCATGGACGATCAGCGGCGCGGTGATGTTGGGGAAGATGTGCCGGG
>JALZMD010000299.1 GCA_030858375.1 Chloroflexota bacterium | reverse complement strand
GAGTACTCCAACCCTTGCAACACCGGATGCGGTAGGCGGCTTGCAAAGATATCGCCAGGCAGGAGAAGCACGGGCAGTCGATTGATCGTGGCCAAGGCAGCACCGGTCACCATGTTGGTCGCGCCGGGGCCCACCGATGTCGTGCATGCAAACGTTTGGAGGCGATTACGCATCTTGGCGTACGCGGCGGCGGTGTGGACCATTGCCTGTTCGTTTTGTGGCCGGTAGAAAGTCAGGTCATTGCCGACTTCCTCAAGCGCCTGCCCCATGCCGGTAACGTTGCCGTGCCCAAAGATGCCGAACATGCCCGCGAAGAACCGCTGTTCAACGCCATCGCGCTCGGTGTACTGGACGGAAAGGTACCGGACGATCGCCTGGGCGACGGTCATGCGGATGGTGCTCATGGACGTTTGGCTCCTTTTGCCTGGCGATTCGCTATTAGCTGCGCTATCGCTCGCGCTGGCCGGCGCCAGCGTTCACCCGGTTGTCGATTTCCGCCCAGGACGTTGCCCCCGCGTTTTGCACGTCGTTCCAGGTGTCTCGGACCCAGGCGTAGGCGGGATCGTCGGACGGTTGCATTGTCCGCACTGGCTCGTCACCGGCCAGGATGTTGAGGTAGTACCCGGTGTAGCCGTGGGCGACCGCAAAGGCGTGATAGCCCTCCGGGACGATTAGCAGGTCGCCATCCTTGATCACCCAGGCATGATCGAACGAGCCATCAGCAGTGTAGAGCCGCTGGAGGCCGAAGCCATCCGGCGGGTCGATCCGGTAGTAATAGATTTCTTCGAGGTCCGATTCTCGGGGCATGTTGCTGACATCGTGCTTGTGCGGCGGAAAGCTGGACCAGTTGCCGCTGGGCGTGAAGACTTCGACGACAAGCAGGGTATCGGCCGGAAAATCCGGCTTGACGATGTGGTTGATCTGGCGCGCGGCATTGCCGGCCCCACGGATCTCGACATCGATGTCGTCAGGTTGGATCAGCCGCGCCGGGAAGGATTTCTGGGCGCGGGAGCCAGTGATCGCGATCTCGCAATCGTCGACGGCGACGATGTTCAGGCTTGATCCGAAAGGCAGGTAGAGCGCCGTGGGTTTGCCGCTGAAGACGTTGCCAGGGCGCGTGATTGTCCACTGTTGGCCGTCACAGGTGACCGAAGCGGAGCCCTGCAAGGGCACGAGGCAGACCTCGTCATCGCCCGATGCATAGCTGAACGTTTTGCCGGCGGCGATTCGGATCGTACGCAAGCTGACGTACGTCCAGCCTGCTTCCTTCGGCCCTACCTCCACGCCGGTGCTTGGGAATGTCAGTACGGAGGAGTGAAGGAGCAGATCGTTGGGGTTAGGCATGCGTGACCGTCCTTGGTGAAAAGTCGGTGGGTGTCTCAGTTGTAATGTCGTCGGCCGTAACGGGCCGGCTGAGGCGTCGCGACGCCTCGGCCATCTTCGCCAGCAACAATGCCGCGCGTCCGTCGGCGCCGGTCACCAACACGTCGGTGTCGCTGGCGATCGCGTCGACGAACGAGAGCATTTCCGCTTCGTAGGCATCCCGGAAGCGTTCGAGGAAGAAGTACTGGTGGTCTTCGTGGATACCGGAACCGTCGTAGCGGCGCACCGGTGTTCGGCGCGAATCGCCAACGTATATGGCGCCCGCCGCACCAAACACTTCGGTCCGGACGTCGTAGCCGAAACCGGATCGGCGGCTGTTCTCGATCGAGGCGAGCGAACCGTCAGCGAAGCGCATCGTGACGAGGCTTGTATCGATGTCGTTCGCGGCGACGACATCGCCACCGGTCATGGCGCTCCCGATCGCGAAGACGTCAACCGGATCCTCCCCCTTGAGCCACCGGACGCAATCGAAATTGTGGATCGTCATGTCGCGAAACAGCCCGCCGGATCGTTCGAGATAGGCGAGGGGTGGCGGCGCCGGGTCACGCATCGCGTCCCGGATCATCTCGATCGCGCCGAGTTCGCCGTTCTGGATCGCCAGCCGGGCGGCTGCGTAGCCACAATCGAAACGTCGCTGGAATCCGACTTGCAGGCGAGTCCCAAATATTGCAACGGCTGCCAGGGCCACGTCTGTCGATTCCAGGTCAAGAGCGATGGGTTTCTCCGTGAACGCGCTCTTGCCAGCTCGGGCGGTGGCCATAATGTATGGCGCGTGGGTTTCGGTCGACGACGCGATGATGACCGCGTCAATCGTGGGGTCATCGAAGATCGTTGCCGGGTCGGTGGAAATGTTTTCCAGCCGATAGCCGGCAGCGATGGTTCGCAGGGCCGGTTCGTTGGCGTCCACCAACGCGGCGAATTCACACAGTTCGGGATGGGCGATCAGGGTCCGGAGGTGGACCTGGCCGATCCGGCCACACCCGATGAGCGCTACCCTGGGTCGAGCACTCATTCTGTCAGTGCCCCGACCCGTGCCTTCAAGGCGAGCAGCTCGACTCCGGCGTTGACCACATGTCGTGGCGTCAATCCGTATTTTTCCAGCAGGGCCTCGTTGGGACCCGACTCGCCGTAGGTATCCTGCCAGCCAATCCGCCGCATGCGGGTCGGGAGGTGCTCCGAGAGCACTTCGGCCACGGCGCTGCCGAGACCGCCGATAATCGAGTGGTCCTCGGCCGTCACGATCGCGCCGGTCATCGCTGCGACTTCACAGATCGCTTCGACATCGAGCGGCTTGAGGGTAGGCACGTGAAGCACGGTGACGGAGACTCCCTCAGTTCCGAGCATATCGGCGGCCTCGAGGGCACGAACCGTTTGCACGCCGGTGCTGATGATTCCAAGATCGGTTCCTTCCCGCAGCAGCCTGGCCTTTCCGAATTCGAACGCGTATTCGCTCTGGAAAATCACCGGCGATGCGTCGCGAGTCACGCGCAGGTAGGTTGGGCGGTCATCGTCCATCATCGCCGCCATCGCGGCCTGGAGCTCGACGGCGTCAGCCGGCGCGATTGTCACCACGTGGGGCATGGCGCGGAAGACGGCCAGATCCTCAACGGACTGGTGGGTCTTTCCCGTTTTGCTGGTCAGGATACCGCTGTACGCCCCGCACATCTTGACGTTGAGGGAGGGCTGGGCGATCACGACCCGGATCTGGTCGAGCGCCCGTTTGGCGACGAAGGCAGCGAAGGTACTGATCCACGGCACGTAGCCGGTGGTCGCCAGGCCCGCGGCGACACCGAGCATGTTTTGCTCGGCGATGCCCATTTCGAAAAAACGTCCCGGGTGGGCCGCGGCGAAGAGATCGGCCTTGGTGGAGTTAGCCAGATCGCCATCGAGGACGACGAGATTTGCATGATCATTTCCAAGCGAGACGAGTTGTTCGCCCCAGGCCTCGCGAAGCCCGACCGATTTCGATTCGGCAGCAAGAGGCGTCAGGCTCAAGCTCATTTCAGGCCTCCTTGCAGTTCGGTCACGGCATCGGCCAGTTGTTCGGCACTGGGCGCCGTGGCGTGCCAGTTGAAGTCACCCTCCATGAAGGACACCCCCTTGCCTTTCACGGTGTGGGCAATGATGACGGTCGGACCATCCGCATAGCCAACGGCCTGATCGAATGCCGCCGCCAG
>JALZMD010000294.1 GCA_030858375.1 Chloroflexota bacterium | reverse complement strand
GGTGAGGTTGGCGGTGGTGCGCGCGGTGTCTCCGGACCCGAAGTAGAAGTCCGACATTTCGACACGGAGCATGCGACGCGTTTCCGGATCGGCCGGGTTGAGCGAAAAGTGATTGGTGATGGTCGTCGTGTGCGGCAGCCACAGATCGTAGGCCTCGGACGAGACGTGGTTGTAAAGACGTTCGCCCAGCGCTCCCAGGAACGGCTGCTTTTCGAGCCCGGGGAGATCCTTGCCCAACTTGACGCAGTGAACGGTCCGAACCATTGCGTGACTTTTCCACGGATGGTGTGATGCGGCATTCGAGGGAACGCGTTGTGGGTGGGGTGTCGCGACGATTTCGCGACGATTCCCGGACGTATTCGAGTGTACTACAGGGGTTGTTGAAATCATGAACGTGCGGGATATGGCGGTAACGCCCCTCGTGTTGTGCTCGATGGGGGCGATCGAACGCGGACCCCAGGCGCAGAGTGGGCACCGGATTATCGAGATCGCCCCGTGGCTTTCGGCTGATGGCGTCGAAGTCATGATCTACGGCTCGTGGTACGGGCGCCTCGACGAGGTCGCCGTGCTGCTGGCAATCCGGACTCTCGATGCCGGTAAAACACGGCGAGAAGTCGATCGGGCCGGACCTGGTCGCCAATGGGGGCCTTGTTCACGAGCGGGCGTTGCGGCGGTTCGACGATAACTGCCGGTTCACCGCCCGGATCGGCGCCGACCGGGTTGTGCTCCACCTCTGGGGCCTGCCCGATGCCGATGCCCTGATCGACCGGCAACTGGAGGCGCTGCCCACGCTGCTTGACATCGCCGACCGGCACGGGATGATGCTGGCCCTGGAGGCGATACCCTGCGTGGTCCACGACCCGTTGAGCCTCATCCATCCCGTCCTGGAAACGGACAGCCGGGCGCGGATTGCCCTCGATACCGAGTTCCTGGGCATGCACGGCCAGCTTGACGACGTATTCGCGGC
Organism: Chloroflexota bacterium; assembly: GCA_030858375.1. Classification (GTDB taxonomy): domain Bacteria; phylum Chloroflexota; class Chloroflexia; order Thermomicrobiales; family UBA6265; genus JACCYX01. The sequence continues at coordinate 1,455 of JALZMD010000294.1, read as the reverse complement.
TGGCTGGCTCTGGGATGCCGGGGTGGTGGCCCATGTGCACATCAAGGACTTCGACGGCGACATCGTTGATGGGGCAACGGGACGGCGCCGCTACCTCCAGCCCGGGGAGGGACGGATCGCGATCGACCGCTGGTTTGATGGCTTGCGCGAACGTGCGTACACGGACGCGGTGAGCCTGGAATCCCCGATTGCGAGGGACGACGGCAGCGTCGATTTCATTACCGCCAACCGGCACCTGGGCTGCTTGCGGTCGCTTGTGGAGGCTGGCTGGCCGAGTGAGCCAATTCCCGCACCCGAGAACAGTCATCCGTTTTCCATGTCGTAACCATGGTTGACAGGGGAAACCGCTATGTGTCATATATGCGTACTCTAGCCGTGTACGTTCGTTGCAGTTCGTTATCGCCCCGGCGGTTGATCTCGTTCGGCAGTGCACGGTTTGTCCGCAGGTGCAACGGGTTCTGGCTGGACTCGCTGTGGATCCCCCGCCAATTCGAGGCGGTGCTTTTGGCTGAAGCACTGGAGTTGCGCGAGTTTTCATGTTTATCCCCTGGATTCATGTTCGCGGTCTGGTCGTTGACCGGTGCGGCATGAATTCCTCCTTGGGAAGGGAAGTTCCATTTTGTTCAATCCACGATCCTCCAGCACGTCGTCCCGGTCACTCGCTCGTGGGTGGCAGCGCTTCGTAATGCTGGCCATGGTGCTGGCCATTGCGTTCGGCGCGCACATCCCGATGCCCGAGGCGGCAATGGCGGCCTCCTACGAGGCAACCGCCAACCTGAACATCCGCTCGGCGCCAGACCCAACCTCGCCAGTGATTGGCGGAATACCCAGCGGCGGCAAGGTTGAGGTCACGGGCGAACTCCAGAACAATTTCTACCCGGTCACCTACAACGGCATCAGCGGGTTCTCCTCGGCCGATTACCTGAGCCTGCCCGGCGGCGGGAGCGACGGTGGCGCAGATGATGGCGAGGGCGGCGGAACTACCTCCGGTCCCACGGGCACTCGCTACGCGGATGCCCGGCTCAACCTGCGCAGCGGCCCGGCCACCTCTTACGGCGTAATCGCGACCATGCCGGTCGGCGCCGCGGTCGAACTGACCGGTGAAGTCGCCAACGGGTTTTCACGGTTGACGTGGAACGGTAACAACGGGTGGGCGGCGACCGAGTACCTCTCCACCGAGAGCGGGGCGGCCGAGCCGACGCCCGCGTCCGAGGAGCCAACAGCGACTCCGGTGACCCCGGCCGCGCCTGATCCGGAATCACCATCAATCGGCGATACCCCGATCGGTACGGCAACCGTCAGCACAGTCGGTCTCTCCCTCAACCTGCGCAGCGGACCCGGCACCAGCTTTGGGGTGGTGCGGAGTCTTCCCAGCGGTGCCCAGGTGGAAGTGATGGGAGAAGCGCAGAACGGCTTCCGGCCCGTTCGCTACCAGGGGACCTCGGGTTGGGCCTC
>JALZMD010000275.1 GCA_030858375.1 Chloroflexota bacterium | reverse complement strand
TTCATCATCGCCAGCAGGGCCGCCCTTGGCTCCGACCATGATGCCAGGTCGGCATGCTCGGCGAACCACGATCGGGCGAACTGGAGGTTCTCCTGCATGATCTTGCCGTTGCGAGGCAGGATCGCCTCCCGATGTTCGATCGCGACCCGTGCCACTTCGTCGCTGATTTTGGACGGGCTCAGGGAGACGTAGTCACGTAGTCCCCAGGCCCGATTGGCCACTTCAGCGTTGGCAGCGAACCAGCCGATCCTCAGGCCTGGCATGCCGAATGGTTTTGACATCGTGCCGACGCTTACGGCCTTCTCGTACCGGTTGCGGGCCGGTTCGACGAGTTTCTCGGCGCCCGGATGCTCCAGCCAGCGGTAGGCCTCGTCAGACAGCACCCAGGCGTCGCGCTCCCGCGCGAGCTCAAGGACGCGGTTGAGTTGATCGCTGTCGAGGATGGCGCCCGTCGGGTTGTGCGGGGTGTTGATGACGATCATCCGCGTGTCGGGCCGGAGGAGCTCCTCGAGGCGTTCGAGATCGTAGGCGAATCCCCCACCATCAACGGAGACATCCCAGAGGTCGACCTCGGCACCGATCGCCCGGGGAACGCTGTGCAACTGCTGGTAGGCCGGCGATACCGCAACCACATGGTCGCCGGGATTCAGGAGCGCGTTGAAAACCAGGAAGTTCGCTTCGATCGCACCCGTGGTCACGAGCACGTCGTCCGGGGTGACATCGGTATACGTATTGGCCAGTACTGAGCGGAGCGCCAGCGTGCCACGAGCCTCGGAGTACGACTGAGGCATGGAAGTAATCAGCGCTTCGAGTTCCGAAGCCGGCCCCGGGCCGATCAATGTATAGAGCTCGCCTAGCGAGAGCGGAAGGATGCCGCTCTCGCAGATGTCGTAGTCAACGTCGAGTTCCCAGCGGGTCATCCAGCGTTCGAGTTCGAATCGTTCGATCTTCATGAGGGAAACACACTCCATAGGTGGATTGCCAGATGCCGGGTAATCGTATGTGGCGGGTGTGGAATCACTTTATATGGTTCGAGCCGTCCGCTGCCGGGACCGCCATGACCCAGGAGAGGTTCGAATCCGCACGCGTGACTCGAGGAGGAGACCGCTCGCCAGCAGGGCGATGATGGCGATCCCGATTCCGCCCCAGAGAAGCCGTTCGAGGTCATAGCGGCCCATCAGCCACGCCACGCCGAAGGGTCCGAACGCGAACACGCCGGCGATCAGGTTGGTGGCGAGGATAGGGCCCTGGACCACTGCACGGGGTGCGATATCCATAAGATATCGCTGATTCGCTGGCTGACCAACGCTCATCGCGAGACCCAGCAGCGCGAACGCGGCAGCGAACCCACCCATCGCCTGACCAAGGTCGTCGAAGCGATCGGTGTACAGGTTACTGGAGGCCAGTGTCGGCAATGAGACGATCCAGGTGAGGAAGAGGAGGCGGAGGAACGTAGCGACCTGGAACGGCACCCGTGGACCGTGACCGGCGATCCAGCGGCTCCAACCCAGGTGCCCGGCCAACTGACCTCCGGCGTAAGCGAGGATCGCCCACCCGATGTATTCTGTGCCCAGGCCAAGTTCCTGGAATCCGAACACGATCACAAATGGATCGAACGCGGCCGTCAGCGCCAGAAGTATCTTGAAGGCCGCGTACCGTCGGAATGGCGAGCGCCGGAAGGCGTCTCGCACGGACGCCAACATCTGTCGTGACTGCGGCGTAAGGGAGCGACTGTCTCCGCTCCGGATGCTCAGGAGGAACCAGGTGGCTGATGCCAGGCTGAATGCCGCCAGCATCAGCAGCAGTCCGACCGATCGCTGGAACGCTTCGTCCGAGCGGAAAACGCTCCAGCAGGCGATCGCACCAAGCACGGCCACGATGGCCGCGACATTCCCGCGACGCCGGAATATCGCCAGTTGCTGATTACGCGGCACCCCGGTAAGGATGACATTGGACGTTGATTGACCAGCGATCGCCGAGGCTGCCTGATAGATGAGAAAGGCAAGAATCAGCGAACTGACGATTCGCTCAGGTGAAAGACTGTCAATCCGCCAACCCACGATGCCAATGATCATGGCGGCAGCAAACCGGATTGCCCCCGCTCCGAGCACGACGGGATAGGATTGTCCAGTTGCTGAACTCAGGATCACCATCGCTAGCGGAGCAAGTGCCCAGGTTGCCAAGGCAATGACTGCGAACGCGGCGATCTGGTAGTTGCTGCCGCCGAGCAGGAAGGCCACCGCCGCCAGGATGATCACCGGTTGCAGAACGATCCCGGCCACAGTCTGGAGGGCAGCGTGCAGGACGGCATACAGCGGTGACAGGCGACTCGCGTGGCGCGGGACAAAGCGGGATCGTGAAATCAGGAACACATAGCCTCCAGCCAGGTTGTGCGTGCGGTGAGGTGGATGCCGCGGTTCGTCACGACTCGAACTCGCATTGCACTGGACAGTATAGGCTGGAAGAAGCCAACATCCGAAGGCGGGTCAGGCGAAGCGTTCGATCGCCTGGGCGAGTATGGCCCGATCGCCGTCTGGAAGGGCGGAGCCGGCCTCGTTAACTGACGCCAGCCGGTACGGGTGGTCGCTGGTTCCCCGTGGCGCAAACGAGATTGCGAGCGCCGGACCCAGATCAGCATCATGGGTGGTGGACGTTCGACCACCCCAGCCGAGCAGTTCGCATCGTTCGGCCAGCGGCGCCATCGACGACATGGCTAACGTCGAGACGGATACGTCGCCAGTCAACGCGATGCGTGGCAGCGCCCCGTGTGTGACGAACACGCCGGAACGATCCGCGTTGAACATCACCAGGATGAGGGCTGCCGCCGACGATTTCTGCCGGGCGACTTCGGCCCGGATCCTGGCATAGGTTGCGGGAAGCAGTTCCGGCAGTACCCTGGTGCCTCCCACGATGGGCATGAAGTTGGCATCACCGTTCCAGCGAGGAACGATGTGCTGGTGAAGGTGGTCGGCGATGCCGGCACCCGCGGCCGAGCCGAGGTTCATCCCGATATTGAACCCGTCGCAACCCATCACCAGCCTCAACCCGGTGCAAAACGAGGCGGTCAGCTCAGCCATCTCCGAGCGGGCGGCCGTTGAGAGCGCCGCGGGGTCGTTGACGTGGTCGGTGGGCACGACCATCAGGTGACCGGTGTTGTAGGGGTAGAGGTTGAGGATGACGAAGGCGTGCTCACCGCGATGGACGATGAGCGTTCCGACATCATCCTCGCTCGCCAGGGCATTGCAGAAGACGCAACCTGGCTCTGCTGCGCCACCAACATAGGCCATACGCCAGGGTGTCCACAGCCGCTGGGACAGCACAATTCCGGAGTCTCCCGGCCGGGCTCGCGATTCGTTCGTCATCGCGGGCAGGACCCCGGGCCGTCGCCCAACGCCAAACGATATGGATACATCACTTGGCGTCGATCGTTCCAAAGTAGGTCTCCAGGTACGCGCGCGTTCGCATCTCGTTGAGATCGGCCATGATGAGCGACGAGGGCACGACGCCAACCACCGAACAGGCGGCGGCGACCATTGCCATTGAGCCGTGGGCAAGCGCTGCGATATCAAGGCTGGATCCGGATAACCAGAAGTCGGCCTCGCGTCGGATCAGTCCCGCCAGCGAAGCCGTGGCCCCTTCGCCGACCGAGGATGGTGCGTCAAGCGCCCGGTCCGGTCGAACCTGCATCCAGGTCAGCCCCTCGCGGATGCAGCGGAGCGCGATCCAGTAGCAGACCTGCCCGCCTTCGAGCGCTACATCGGAGGCGGGATCCACGTGGCGATGCGTGCCATCGAGCGCGCCAGCCAACTCCTTCAGCTCGTCGCCAATACGGCTCGTGATCCGGTCGTTGCGGTCCCGCAAGAGGCGCGATGTACCGGAGATCGATTCCCAGTCGTTGTCTCGCAGCGATTCGTAGGCTCCCCACCAGCGACGGGTCGAGGTTGCCAATCCCGTTCCACTGGAACCGTACACATCGGCCGGATCGAACCAGCGGTCGCGCACCGTGGTCAGCGTATTGTCTGGTTCGAGGTTGCGGTAGAAGCAGGTTGGGTAGCCATCGTGGCAGACCGCGCCTGCCTGGCGCACTTCGATCAGCAGGGAGTTGAGTTCACAGTTGACGGAAATCTGCTCCACTTCCTGCACGTGACCCGACGTCTCGCCCTTTTTCCACAAGGCCTGGCGGCTCCGGCTCCAGAAATGTACGTAGCCGGTGTCCCGCGTCCGCTGTAGCGCTTCCTCGTTCATGAATCCAATCATGAGGACGTCACCGCTCACGGTATTCGTGATCACTGCCGGGACGAGGCCGTCAGGACCAAACACGATCGGCAGGGAAGTGCTCATCATCGGGCAGGCTCCAGGCGTACTGGCAGGCCCTGGTCGTGAAGATAGGACTTGACCTCGGCGATGCGCATGGCGCCGAAGTGGAACAGCGAAGCGGCGAGCACGGCATCGGCGCGGCCAGGTTGGAGCGCCTCGGCGAAGTGGGGAAGCGTTCCGGCGCCGCCGGAGGCGATGACCGGGATGTTGACCGCCGCGGACACGGCTTCGAGCAGTGAAAGGTCGTAACCAGCAAGCGTGCCGTCCCGGTCCATGCTGGTCAGCAGGATTTCACCAGCGCCAAGCCTGGCGACATTCGCTGCCCATTCAACGACATCGATACCGGTCGGCCGGCGCCCGCCGTGGGTGTAGACCTCCCAGTTGCTGGCGGGTGCCTGGCGAGCGTCGATCGCGACGGTGATACACTGCGTGCCGAAGATGCCGGCGCCCTCGCTGATCAGCTCGGGTCGGGCGAGGGCAGCGGTATTGATCGAAATCTTGTCGGCACCGGCGCTGAGGAGCCCGCGGATATCCTCGACGGTCCGAATCCCGCCTCCGACCGTGAGCGGGATGAAGATCTGGTCAGCTGTGCGCCGGACAACATCGATCATGGTGTCGCGGCTGTCGGAACTGGCAGTGATATCGAGGAAAACAAGTTCGTCGGCGCCTTCGCGGTTGTAGATCGACGCCATTTCGACCGGGTCACCCGCATCCCGCAGGTTGACGAACTCGACGCCCTTGACGACCCGGCCATCGGTCACGTCGAGACAGGGAATGACGCGCTGCGTCAGATCGTTGGCGCCATTCACGATTCCACCTCCAGGGCGTGCGTTGCGCTATCCAGAGCTTCGGTGAGGGTGAACTGCTTGTGATAGAGTGCGGCGCCGATGATGACACCCGCCGCACCGATCCGGGCGACGTTCGCGATGTCGTCAAGTGACCCAATGCCGCCGGAGGCGATGATGCTGGTTAGCTGGCGATCGACAAGATCCTGGAGTGCGTCGAGGTTGGGGCCCTCAAGCCGCCCGTCGCGGCCAATGTCGGTGAACACGACGTGCTCGACGCCCTGGTTCGCCACTCGCCTGGCAATGTCGGTCACGTCGATCGAGGTTTGTTCGGTCCACCCCCGGGTGGCAACGCGGCCCTCGCGGGCGTCGAGCCCGACGGCGATTGCGCTGCCGAAGGCGGTGACGGCTTTGGGGATCAGTTCCGGGTTGGAGACGGCGGCCGACCCTATCACCATCCGGTCGATGCCAACCTCATGTGCGGCGGTCAACGCTTCCATATCGCGCATGCCTCCACCGAGCTGGAGCTTAGCCGTAACAGCCTTGCGAATGCGTGCGATGGCGGACTCGTTGGCGCGGATCCCGTCACGGGCGCCGTCCAGGTCAACGATATGGATCCATTCCGCGCCCTGCTCCTGCCAGCGAAGCGCCGCATCGACCGGGTCAGTGTCGAATATCGTTTCGCGATCGAAATCGCCTTCGATCAGGCGAACCGCCTTCCCGTTCCGAATATCGATCGCCGGATACACAATCAACGTTGTTTTTCCTTGTGTGACCATGAGTGAGTAGAGGCAGTCTGGCTATGGATTCCAGTCGACCCACGTCTTGACGAGGGCCAGTCCATCGTCTCCGCTTTTTTCGGGATGGAACTGGAACCCCCAGACGGCATTGTGGGCCACGATGCTCGGGAAGCGGACGCCATAGTTCGTTTCGGCGGCGACATGGGCATCGTTCTCCGGATGCACGATGTACGAGTGAACGAAGTAGAAATAGGCTGGGCGCAGGTTTGACATCGGTGTTCCAGATCGGAACTCGGCCATGTTCCAGCCCATTTGCGGGACTTTGAGCTCGTTCGGCAGGGCATGGACGCTGCCGGGCAGGAGGCCCAGGCCGGTCGTTGGTCCCTCCTCCTGATCCCCGAACAATAATTGCATTCCGAGACAGACGCCCAGGACTGGCTTTTTTGTTTCGGCGGCGCCGGTGACCGCATCGGCGAGCCCGCTTTCGCGCAGGCGCGTCATGGCCGCCGCCGCGTTGCCGACGCCGGGCAGCACAACCCGGTCCGCCGCCCGCACATCGTCGGGGTTGCCCGTAATCACGGTTTCGGCCCCAGCGGCTTCGATGGCGCGCTGGATAGACCGCAGGTTCCCGGCACCGTAATCCACAATGGCGATCATGCAAGCACTCCCTTGGTGGATGGGACGAAGGAGGGGGGCGCGGTTCTGGCGAAGGCGGTGCGCGTGGCGACCGCAGCCGCCTTGAAAATCGCCTCCGCCGCATGATGCGAATTGCGGGCGCGAATCAGGTCGATATGCATGGTCAACCCGGCGTTGGTGACACAGGCCCGCCAGAACTCCTCGACCAGGCTGGCCGCAAAGTCGACGCCAACCACTGGTTCCGGCATCGCCGCGTGGAAATCGAGATAGGGCCGTCCGGAGCAATCGATCACTACGCGGGCCAGGGCTTCATCCAGTGGGGCGTAGGCATATCCGTAGCGCTCGATACCTACGCGGTCGCCGAGGGCTTCCCTGATCGCAAGACCGAGCACAATCCCCACATCCTCGACAGTGTGGTGCGGATCCATCGCGGCGTCGCCGGTTGCGGTGACGGTGAGATCAATGCGGGCGTGTTTGGCCCAGGCGTGTAGCATGTGATCGAAGAACGGTACACCGGTCCCGGCCTCGACATCGCCGGCGCCATCAAGGTTGATCGCCAGGTTGATCGACGTTTCACCGGTCTCGCGCGAGATGGCGCTCCGTCGCGCGGAAGCAGCATCGGTCATGAGTGTGCTCCTCCTGTTCCGCTCGCCATCAGGGAGATAGGCTCTTGGGCCAGCGCTTCCCGCAGTGCGTCGAGGAAGACGGTGTTCTCTCTGGGTAGCCCGACGCTCACCCGAAGGCAGTTCGCGAGGAAACCGCCATAGTGCCGGACGTAGACCTTTCGCGATTCCAAATGGTCAGTCACCGCCTTCGTCTCTTCCATGGGAAGGCGAAACAGGATGAAGTTGGCCGCCGAGTCGAAGGCGACGGCGCCTGGCAGGTTATTCATTTCTTCGATCATCCGCTCCCGTTCGTGGATCAGGATATCGACGTTGGCGTGCAGGTGATCGAGATCGTGGAGGGAAGCGACCGCGATCGCGGCCGAGATGGCGCTGACATTTAGGAAGGCCGGCGCGGCCCGCCTGATCCACGGTATCAGGGCATCCGGGAAGACACCGTAGCCAACCCGGTAACCGGCCAGGCCCGCGAACTTGCTCAGCGTACGAAACAACGCCACGTTTGGGTACCGGTTGGCGAGGTCGAGGTGACTGGCGCCGCTGAATTCGGCGTAGGCTTCATCGATCGCGACCAGGCAATCGACTTTGGCAATGATCCGCGCGATGTCGTCCTTGCCATAGAGCGTGCCGGTGGGATTGTTGGGGTTGCAGATGATGACCAGCTTGGTGCGAGCATTCGCGGCGGCGATAATGCCATCGACATCGAGCGAAAAATCCGGCGCCGAGCCAAGCGGCACATCGAGGACCGTTGCGCCGTGCAGTTCGAACAGGCTGCGGTACACACCGAACGTCGGGTCCGAGATGATTACTTCGTCGCCGGTCTCAATGGTAGCGATCGCCAGCGTCGTGAACACATCGTCGAGTCCGGCGCCGGCGATCACGCGGTCGGCCGAGACTCCGATGTACCTGGCGAGGGCCGCAACCAGATCATGCTGATCGATGGTTGGATAACGATTCCCGGTGCCATAGGCCCGGTAGACCGCCTGCGCTTTGGGTGACAGGCCGAACGGGGATTCGTTCCAGTCGAGTCGGATCGCTGCCGGATCGTCGACCGGCGACACGCCTGGTGCGTAGGTTGCGATTGGCTTGATGTGGGAGCGGACGATGCGTTCCGGAGAAAATGTCACGTCATGATCCGTTTCTTGAAATGATGACTTGCCCTACAGCAGCAGTTTGTCGAGGGCGGAAACCAGGATCTCGCTGGCGCCGGCGTGCCGAAGCTGCTCGATCTTGTCCCAGAACACATCTTCCTCGATCGCGGCGTGGACGGCGACCCAGCCCTCGACATCAAGCGGGATGACGGTCGGCGCCTTGAGCCCCGGCAAGACGGCCTTGATTTCATCCAGGTTCGCCAGCGGCGCGTTCATCATCACGTACTTGAATCGCCGCGCCGCATCGACCGCCTTCATCCGCATTACGAGTCGCTCAATGTTCTCGCGCCGCGCCGGTGTGTCCATCGATGCGCGGTTGGCGATCAGCACCGCTTCGGATTCCAGGATGGTGTGGATCGGACGCAGGTCATTGAGCTGAAGGGAGGAGCCAGTGGCCGTGAGCTCGACGATCGCGTCGGCCAGGCCGAGCGCGGGCGCGACTTCGACGGAGCCGCTAATCGTGATGATTTCAGGCGACCCACCTATCGACGCGAAATACCGCCTCGCCGATTCCGGATACGATGTGGCGATCTTGGCCGTGAGCAATTGTTCCGGTGAGGTGATATCGGTGTCGCCTGGTACCGCCACGACGAGCGAGCAGTAGCCGTAGCCGAGTGGCAGGAGTTCTTCCACCTCGAGACCCTGCTCGTGAACGAGATTACGTCCGACGATTCCCAGGTCGACCGTGCTCAGGGCGACATAATCCGGAATATCGTCATCCCGGGCGTAGAGGATCGAGAGCGGGAAGTTGCGTGCCCGGGAGAACAGCCGTTGACCGTAGCTTTCGAAGTCGAGCCCGATATGCCGGAGCAATTCCAGGGTATGGTCCGTCAGTCGACCCGAGCGCTGAATCGCAAGTTTGAGCTGATTCTCGCCGTTGATCAGGGATCGTGCTGAAGTCATGGATGGAATGTTCTCGCTTGCCTGGAATCGAACACCATTGGAAGGTCGATGGGGCCCAACATTGTGAAGGGCCGCACACAGTAGGAGAGTCTTGTACCACGATGCGGAAGGGGTGAACAACCCATGCCCTCTTGGACAGCCGGTCCGAAAACGTGACGTTTATTTACGGATTCGATGGGAAAAATCGCCGGGCGGATGGATCGACAGATCGAGCGCCACCCACAGCAGCAGGGCAAGGGGATAGAAGAGGAGGGGCATGAGGACCGCGAGCGCGACGCCGTAGATCTGCATCTGGAGCACGCTCAGGTCGGTTCCAGCGATGAGCCAGACCACGATCAGGACGGTGAGCAACTCGGTAACTCCGAGATTCACCACGTACGACCCGAGGAAGTATCCCTCCTCATGTTCGAATAGGGTGCTGCAGCCCGGACACCGTTTTTTCAGGGTGAACCAGCCAGCGAACACGCCCGGCGCACCGCAGTAGGGGCATCGGCGGCGAAAGGCACGGCCAAAAGTCGTGACAAATCTCCGGAAACCGGAATCAGGGAGCGTGACTGGCCGTTTTGCCAAACGGGATATCCGTTCTGGGAAAAGGAAAGGTCATCGAGCAATCCGGGTGAAGGGCCGCGATTCTTGCTGCTCTGATGGTACATTGTTTCGCAACAGCAACGCACAGATCCATTGTCCACGCTGCCGAACGCTGGGGTCCCGAAGGGTCAATCGTCCGGTGGTTGACAGGCGCTGACCCGGGCCTGCCCGGAACCACAGTCAGGAAGAGCAAACGTGCTGGCGAAAGTCTTGAGTTGCGCGGTCGTGGGGCTCGAAGGGGTCCTTATCGAGGTCGAAGTCGATGTCAGCAACGGCGGCCAGCCCGGCGTGATACTGGTTGGCTTGCCGGACGCCGCCGTGCAGGAGAGCCGGGAGCGGGTTCGCGCGGCGATCCGCAATTCCGGTGGCAAGTTCCCGCACGGGCGGGTGACCGTGAACCTGGCGCCCGCCGACCTGAAGAAGGCCGGTCCGACTTACGATCTTCCGATCGCGATCGGTGTCCTGCTCGCCGGTCGCCAACTGTTCGGTGACCTGAGCGACGCGCTGATCGTCGGCGAGCTGTCGCTCGATGGCATCGTCCGCCACACGCCGGGCATCATCAGCATGGTATCGCTGGCCGCCGAGAAGGGACTGGCGCGAGCGTTCGTCCCGGAGGTCGACGCCAGGGAGGCGTCACTCGTGCAGGGCATCGAGGTTTACCCGGTGCGGACGCTTGCTGACTTGGTGAACCACCTTACTGGCGAAGTCCCAGTCACGCCGATGAC
>JALZMD010000272.1 GCA_030858375.1 Chloroflexota bacterium | reverse complement strand
ACGAGATCAAGCGAATCGGCGTTCAGATCACCGATGAACTCAGCGCTTTCAACGACCTGATCGGCATCGACGCCAAGTCGCTCCACGGCGATCGCCTGTACTCGCTCGAGTGTTGTTGCCAAATCCGCACCCTCCTCCAAATTGTGGTTCTGGCCCGCCGCAATGGGCGCACGTTGAACCCGTGTCACCGGCAGACCACCCTGGCCGCTTGTGCAATCCATCCACCACTCGAAACATGACCCGGCACATCGTGCGACTGAACGCAATCTCGACGCCTGTACCGGGCACTCCGCAGGGATAATACACGACCACGTAGGGTGAGGGTAGGCAAATGCCTCCCGCCTTCGCAAGTGGCCGGATTCGCCGGTCGGTGCGCGCTCGTCAGCTGCGTGCCTGCGGTTCCTTCCGGGATTCGGGAAGGCTCTCCGAGATCGTGCGGAGGACACCGTTGACGAACCGGCCCGAGTTGGGGCCGCCATACAACTTGGCGATCTCGACCCCTTCGTTGATAGCCGCCTTGAACGGCACCTGAGGTTCGAACAGCAGCTCGTACACGGCGATGCGCAAAACGGCACGATCGATTGAGGCAAGCTGCGGAATCGGAAATGCCGGGGCAGCCTTTTCGATCGAGGGATCGATCCCGGAACGGTTGGCCTCCACGCCCCGGGCCAGTCTCACGGTCCGGCTCAGCAAATCCATGACGGTTTCACGGGAAGACCGCTCCTCGCTTGCCAGGGTTGTTTCGAGCGTGTGCAGGGTTTCCGCTTCCATCGGGGAAAGCCCATCGTTTTTCGGTTCTTCGTCATTCGCCAGATCGACGGCTGGAGTCGGGTGCAGGCGCTGTGCCGCCGCGTCGCGGTAGCGTGTAAGCACGGCTTTAATCGATCCTTCCACGCCGGATCGATTGCGTAGCAGGTTCTCGTCGGGCTGGCCGATGTCTTCACCTTCCGGTTCCGGCGCGGCGAACAAGTTACCGAGAACGCGTTCGCTGGCGTCGTGGAATCGTTGCGCCGTGGCGGTATCGCCGTCAGGGCCGGCGTTGCGAGCGAGGAAACCAATCTCGTCGACAGCTTTCCTGGAATCGGCGCGGACACTGGCGTAGTACTCGCCGTGCTCCCGTCGTTCCTGTTCACCGAGGAGCTGGAGGATTTCGTCGAGGCCATGCCCAGTGAGATCGTCCTCGTACAAAGCCTGCATCGCCAGCACGCGCGCCTGATGCTGCGGCGCCTTTCGATCGATCCTGGATCCTGATCGCCTGGCTGAGGAGCCGCGGGACTTGCCCGGCCGGGATTTCTTCCCTGGTGGCGTCGTTGGAACCGCATCGTTCGGCGAGTCGTCACGTTTTGGGGGCGTGGTATGCGGGTTATTATCTGCCATGATGAACAAAGGATCCTTTGTAGCGATGGAGGGTCAGGTCGCAGCCTGGCCGGGAATGATTTCTTCGATGTACACGTCGACCGTGCGGACGGTCATGCCCAGCATGTTGCCGACCGCGAACCCGATGCGCTTCTGGACTTCGGCACTGAACTCTGACACGTTCGTGCCACGCAGGATTGCGAAGGCGATGGCGGCGTCGATCTGGTCGCCATTGACCGTGACCGCGATCTTGCCATTGTCGAAGGTTCGGGCACCCGCCATGGCCGTCTGCGAACGCTTGTCACGCCGGGAACGCAGGCCGGCAACGCCGTCGATCCCCTCCACAGTGAGCTCGATGAGTTCGATCAGGACGCCCGGGGCGATCCGGACCGTGCCGCGAACGGCCGAGCCACCGGCGCGGACCTCGGCCGATGCACCGCTGGTGGATTTGGGATCGTTGTGGGAATTGTCCTTCATGCGGGCTTGGCTCCCCTCCGTCAATCCTGATGCTCGAAGCTGCGATGGCCGACGCGATCCAGGAACTCCGGGATAAAGCCGGTATGAACGTCACCCCGCTTGAACTCTTCGTCAGCGATGATCCGGCTGTGGAACGGGATCGTGTTGGTGACGCCGGTAATGATGGTCTCGCGAAGTGCCCGCTCCATACGGGCGATCGCTTCGTCACGGTCCTTGCCCCAGACGATGATCTTCCCTAGCAGCGAGTCGTAGTTCGGGGGTATCGCGTAGCCGCTGAAGAGGTGGGAATCGACCCGTACCCCTGGGCCGCCCGGCGCGACGTAGGTTTCGACGGTGCCGACCGATGGCGTGAAATCGTTCGAAGCATCCTCGGCCGTAATCCGGCATTCGATCGAGTGGCCCTGCGGTTTAAGGTCATCCTCCCGGAAGGTGATTCGCTCACCCGCCGCAATCCGGATTTGCCAGGCAACGAGGTCGATCCGGGAGGTTTCCTCGGTGATTGGATGCTCGACCTGGATCCGCGTGTTCATCTCCATGAAGTAGAACCGCCCCTCGCTGTCGAGGAGGAACTCCAGCGTGCCGGCGCTGGTGTACCCGGCGGCCTTCGCACCCTTCACGGCAATCTTGAGCAGGTTTTCCCGGGCCTTGCGAGGCAGGTTGGGAGCTGGGGCCTCTTCGACGACCTTCTGGTGCCGGCGTTGAAGCGAGCAATCCCGCTCGCCGACGGCGACGACATTCCCGAAGTTGTCGCCGAGTACCTGGACCTCGACGTGCCGGGGTTTCTGGAGATAGCGCTCCATGTAGACCGCACCATTGCCAAAGGCCGCCTCGGCCTCGGCCTGGGCCATCGGCAGGCCACGGACGAGTTCGGCATCACTGAGAGCCACGCGCATCCCGCGGCCACCACCGCCAGCGACCGCCTTGACGACGACCGGGTACCCGATCTGGCGCGCGAAGTCCCGTGCTTCGGCAAGGGTGGCGATCGTGCCCTGGGTGCCGGGCAGCATTGGGACACCAGCCTCGCGCATGACCCGGCGGGCCTCGGCCTTGTTGCCCATATTCTCGATAACCGTTGCGGATGGGCCAATGAAGGTCAGCCCGACTTGCTGGCAGATTTCAGCGAGGTAGGCGTTCTCGGCGAGGAAGCCGTAGCCGGGATGAATCGCATCGCACCCGGTGATGACGGCGGCGCTGATCACGGCGGGGATGTTGTTGTAGGAACGGGCGGCGGCGGCTGGTCCGATGCACACGGCCTCGTCGGCGAGGCGAACCGGGAGCGAATCCCGGTCGACATCGCTGTAGGCAACAACGGCGGGGATGCCAAGATCCCGGCAGGCCCGGAGGATACGCAGGGCGATTTCACCTCGATTGGCGATCAGGATCTTCCGAAACACGCAGGTGCCTCCCGCAAACATCGTGAGCAATGTGGATGCAATGGTACCAGTGCCTGGAATGTCATTCCGCAACGAGCCGCAGGCGAGGGGAGGAATCTCTTGACCCGCGGATCAATGTCCACCACTTCTCACTTCGGTGAGGAGATTCCTCTGGTCGCTGCCGCTGCCGACGGAATGACAATCAGCGCGCTGCGCGCCCGACCAATGCAGGCGTCAGGTAATGTGTATCAGAAGTCGGGAAGGGGCCGGTTCGCGTGCCTGATCTACGCCATGAACAGTCCGCCATCGACGGACAGCACGTGACCGGTGATGAAAGCCGAGTCGCGCGAAAGGAGAAAGGCGACAGCGCCGGCGACATCGTCCGGGGAGCCGAACCGGCCGAGCGGCGTTTGCTTGAGCAACCCTTCCTTTACCTCCGTTGACAGGACTTCCGTGAGCCGGGTTTCGATGAA
>JALZMD010000238.1 GCA_030858375.1 Chloroflexota bacterium | reverse complement strand
TTCTACCGGGCCATGGGGGCAACCTGGTACGACGAAAAGCCGACCGCGGAGCCGCGGTGGACGGTCCAGATGTTCCGCTACACGATCCCGCCGGAACCGCTCATCCGGCCCGCCCAGCAGAACGAGGCAGGGGTGCTCCATGCCCTGACCGGCCGATCCGCCCTGCACTGGGGCTACGAGCCGGAGTTCCTCGACTGGGAGCCGGAAGCGATCGCCGTCACCCCAGAGTTCCTGGCCAATGCCGTTGCGTTCGTGCTGGAGGAAGATGGAACCGTGGTGGGGTACTACGCGCTCGTCGGGGAGCCGCCCGATCTCTCGCTGGACAAGTTGTTCGTGGAGCCGAATCGGATCGGAACCGGGTGCGGCAAACGGTTGTGGCGCCATGCCGTCGCCATCGCCCGGGAGCTGGGCGCGCGGGAACTGGCCTTCGCCGCCGACCCAAACGCGGCGCCGTTCTACCGGGCAATGGGTGCCGAGTGGGTGCGGGAAGAGGCGACGACGCGACCCGGCTGGAACCTCCAGATGTTCCGGTTTGCAATAACCGATTTGTGAGGAATTCGAGTCGATTCCGCCAGGCTGGGCCCGGTGAATCGTGGGGGTGGATGGTCATCAGAGCCGCTACCCGCCGATTCTCCAGGTCCGGAAGCGGCTGAGGAGCACCGCCCGGACCTCGGGCGACACGTCCTCTTCGCGCAGGATGCCGGCGGCGCCGACGATCTCTTCCATTTGCCGCAGGTAGACCGGGCAATCGGGACAATCGATCAGGTGGTCCTCGAACCGGGCCCGTGTCGGCTGGTCCAGGGCGTTTTCCAGGTAGTCGGTGACCAGTTCCACGAACTCCCGGCATGTCAGGTCGCCCGGCGCAACGGTAAGGTTGCTATCCATGTTGCTCGACACGCGTATCGCCTTCCCGCAAGTAGGGTTCCAGTGAAATCCTCAACCTGGTCCGCGCCCGATGCAGCAACACGCGCTGGTTGGATGCGCTGATGCCGAGCATGGCGCAGGCTTCGTCCGAGCTGAAGCCGTGGACATCGCGGAGGAGCAGGACGCTCCGGTAATGGACCGGCAAGGCATCGATTTCCCGCAGGATGAGCCCACCGGCCTCTTCCGCGAGCAGATGTCGTTCCGGGCTGCTCTCCACATCGGCGAGCGGGTACGTCCAGTGCCCTGATCCCTCATAGCCAGGCGGGTAGAAGTGCTCCGGCCCGATTTCGCGCGATTCGCCCCAGTCGATATCCGTTCGGTAGGCGGCAAATGGCTGTGAACGCCCCTCCCGGGCCCCGCTTCGTTTGGCCTTGTTGGCCAAGATCCCGAAAATCCACGACTGAAGCGAAGCGCGACCCTCGAACGTGTGAATGCCCTGGATGACCGCCATCCAGGTTTCCTGCGCCACCTCTTCGGCCGCCGGCGCATCGCGAACCCAGACTCGAGCCAGGCGGACCAGCGACGTGTGGTGTCGAAGGATTAACGTTTCGAACGCGTCTTCCTCTCCCCGACGCAACGCCGCGATCTGGGCGGATTCGACGTCAGACGGGAGCATCCCGGACGTTGAGCCGGTCATTCGCGATTCCCCGGAAGACATAGCGGCGCCAACTCGTCAGCGTCGAAAAAGAGTTCGAATGGTCCGCGACAAGGAAAAGACGCCGGGACGCGTGTTCCAGTCGGAAAGTGCGTCCCGGCGTGGCCATTCCCCGCAACCTGTCGACCGTCCAACCGGCGTCACTACTGCTGAAGGCTTTGGACACTCTCCTGTAACGATAGCACAGGCTCAGGTAACTCATTCCTGCCGGGCCCGAACAGGAACTGCGGACTGACCGCATCATTCTCTTCATGGCAGCTCGACGCATCAACGTAATCGGAGGTTGTCATGCACATGACAACTTTCCAAGAGGAGGATGTCCATGCTCCGTTCCAGGCGTACCTATCGGCAATCGCAATCCGTCGTCATTGACCGAATCGAGATGCGCCGTGCCCGGGTCCTGTTCAGGGCACGTTCGGCGGTCACATCACCAAGCCATGTGCTCACCGGCCCTTCCGCTGTCATGAAACTGGTTCTGGTGGCCCTGCTGCTCACAGCGGGTAGCGCGACAACCCTGGCTCAGGACGCCGCAACGCCGGAACCGGCCGGTATCGATGAAGTGCAACCGGCGCCAGCCTCGATCGGCGCGGATATCCCGGCCACCTACTTCGGTCCTCCACCCTCCGAAGTCGACAAGAACCTGGTCGGCCCGGTCGAGTTGCTCCGCGCCGGCGAGATCGACATGGAAGCCGGCACGATCACCCTTCCGCTCTACCAGGGCAAGATGGCCGATGGCACGCCCGTTTGGTATGTCCTCACCGATACCACCGATCAGGCGAATGCCGAGGCGCTTGGGCTCAACCACTCGGCCAAGCTCGCCTACGCCGATGTCGAGGGCGCGGTCCGCACCGGTCATCTGGAACAGGACCTGACCCTGACCTTCGAGGAGGGCACGGTCGATTTCGCGCCCGAGATGGTGCTCACCCCTGGGGGCGGCGACGCACCCTTCCCGCCGTCGGTCGCCGAGCCGGGATCGATCGGCGATGACGCCTACAGCCCGCTGGTGAAGATCGAGAACGCGGGCGGGCACATCTACAACGCCCCAATCATCGCTTTCGGCAACACCGCCGAAGAACTCACCTTCTGTGATGGCGATCCCGACCACAGCCTGGTCCACGACCGGGTGGTCTCGATTTGTCCCGAGGAGCAGACCGTCACCTTCCAGATGGTCGTGGGTTTTAGTTTCGCCCGACCGGTCTTCTACATGAGCTTCGAGGCTTCTGACCCGATGGTCGCGACGCTGGAGATGGCGACCTTCGCGCCGGCCATGAGCAACATCCAGGTTGGTTTCGACGATGGCGCGTTCAGCGCCGTCGAACGCCTCTTCGTGACCGCCAACGGACCCACCGGCGCCGACAATCCACAACGTCAGGGATTGAACAGCACGCTGTTGGGCGAGGGCACCGGACCGCTCAACGTCTTCGGCGGCGTCCCGACGATCGCGCT
>JALZMD010000194.1 GCA_030858375.1 Chloroflexota bacterium | reverse complement strand
CATGCGCTGCGGCGACGAGATGCCTCCACTCGCTGACGCTCGCTACGGAATGACTATCCAACCGCTTCGCGTCCGTCGTTACAGCAGTCCCTTGTAGGCGCCGCCGTCAACCTGGACGGTGGCGCCGGTGACATAGGAGGCGGCGGGCGAGGCAAAGAAGGTCACGACCTGCCCGAACTCCTTTGGCGTGCCGTGGCGGCCAATCGGAATCGCCTCGCCTTCGCGCCTGATGATTGCGTCAAGATCTTCGCCAGTTCGATCAGCCTCCGCTTCGGAGATCGATCGGATCCGGTCGGTCAGGATCGAGCCGGGACAGATATTGTTGACCCGGATGTTCTTCCCCGCAAACTCGAGCGCGAGCGACCGGGCCAATCCGATGACCGCTGTCCGGGCCGTATTCGACAGGACAAGGTTCGGTATCGGTTGCTTGACGGAGATCGAGACGATGTTGGTGATGCTCCCGCCACCCTGCGCTTCGAGGTGCGGAATGGCGGTGCGGGACATGCGCAGCGTGCTCATCAGGTTCAGGTTGATCGCATCCAGCCAAGGCTCGTCCTCGGGGAACGAGGCGAACGTACCCGGTGGCGGTCCACCAGCATTGCAGACCAGGACATCGAGTTTGCCGCGCTGCCGGACCGTCTCCTCGATCAACTCGCGGGCGGCATCAGGGTGAGCCAAATCGCTCACGACCTCGATCACGTCACCGCCGGTCTGTTCGCGAATCTCGGCAGCCGTCGCCGCCAGCCGGCCGGCGTCGCGGCCGTTGACGGTGATCAGCGCGCCCTCACCCGCGAGACACATCGCGGTGGCTTTACCCAGCCCCTTGCTCGACGCGGCAACGATCGCTACTTTTCCACGCAATCCCAGATCCATTGAAGCTCCCTGTGTGCAACCATCCATCACTCGCTCACCGGTTCGGCATGGTCAACATTGGCGCAAGCGGTGTGACGCGACCTATCCTAATCCAGCGCAGTTGACGCATCGACTGTGCGTCCATTTTCCACAGCTCTCCGCCGATCACAAGCGAGGCAGCATCTTGACCAGTGATACAGTGCGGATCAACGCGGTGAAGCCGGCAGCATCCCGCACGCGTGCGGCGCGGTCGACATCCACCGATGTCTGGACCGTCCCGGCTTTGGTTTGGGTCGTGCACTGGATGCTGACACAGATACCGGCAACTTTGGCATTCCACTTCAGCGCCACTCGCACAGTGCGCGAGAATCCCCCTCGCTCCGGGGTGTACATAGAGGATTTCGGTCCAGCGTCGGGTGCGTACGGCACGATCCTGGATCCGCTGGGAGGGCTAGCGCACTGGGTCGTCGACCCGTTCCGCAATTGGGATGGCACTTGGTATCGGCTGGTCGCCACCGGCGGGTACGATCCGAATCTGGAAGCGACGGCGGCGTTCTGGCCGCTCTACCCGTGGCTGATGGACATCGGGTCACGTGTCACCGGGTGGACTCCGGAGACGATTGGCTACCTGGCTTCGAACGTCGCGTTCTACTTTGCCCTGCACTATCTCTACCGGCTGGTCGTGCTCGACTTCAACCCATCCGTGGCACAGCGCACTTTGTGGGCCCTGGCGCTTTTCCCGACTGCGTTCTTCTTCAGGGCGGTCTACACCGAATCGCTCTTCCTGCTGCTGGCAGTGGCGGCGCTCTATCACGCCCGTAAGGGCGAGTGGCTCGTGGCCGGGATCGTCGGGCTGCTCGCGGCGCTCACGCGCTCGGCCGGCGTAATGCTGCTGGCGCCGTTCGGCATCCTGTTCCTCCAGCAGTACGGGTGGTCGATCCGGCGCTGGTTTCCCAATGCCTTCGCCGTCGCACTACCGGCGCTGGGACCGGTGTTGTTTGGATGGTTCCTGACCACAAAGAACCTCGGTTTCCTCGACTGGGCCGACCAACAGTGGCAGTGGAACCGCTTCTCAGCAACCCCGTGGCGGACATTCGATTGCGCGATCAACGGCTGTTCCGCTGACGTGCGCCAATTCGGTTCGACGCAGACGTTGGATGTCCAGCCGATCGACTGGGGGTGGACCGGTCAATTGTTCGACAACCTGAACTGGACCTTCATCACGTCGAGCGAGTTCCGATTCCGATTCGGCGAGAGCCATGTGCTCGAACTGGTCGTCACGTTGCTGGCGATCGTGTTCGTGCTGGTCGGTCTGCGGCTGATCCCGCTCTACTACACCGCGTTCGTCATTCCGGCGCTGATCGTACCACTGCTGACACCGAGCTCAGTCAACCCGCTGATGAGCATGCC
>JALZMD010000186.1 GCA_030858375.1 Chloroflexota bacterium | reverse complement strand
GAGGACTTTGTTTGAGCGTGATGCCCAGGCGGCGGCTGGCCCGCGACAGAGTCGGCACGTTCATGGGGACCCCCGGCCCGGCCGCCCCGTGGGCACCGTGCGCGGCCAGCCTGGCATCGGGCTGCGGGGCCACCTGGCGGCGGCGCCCTGCGGCCTCCGCTGGCCCGATCCGGGGCGGATGTCCGGCGCGCGGTTGAGGTCCCACGTGGCCGGTGTCGCGGCGTGGCTGCCGCCCGCGGGTGATCGTCCTGGTTCCGACGCCGAAGCGGCGGGAGGCCTCTGCTTGGCTGGGCCCCGCGTCCATGGCCCGGAGCCGCCGCTCGCGGAGGTCGACCGCATACTGCTTCATCCCCAGCGTCTCGCATCACCCCAACTCTTCCGCAACCCGCTCTAAGGGCTCGGGCCAAGAGGCAGTTTTCGCTATCCGAGCGGACAACAGGATCGACCGCCTACGACACCTGGCCCAGCCCGAACCTGGTCGATCCTGTTGTCCGCCTGTACGTTTAACCCGTCTTCCTTGGTGGATAGCATCGAGCCTATTGGCGCAAGCTCTATTGCGGATGCAAGTGGCGGGAGGGTTTCCAAAGTGTCGGCACAAGTCGCTGCGGCGAGCAAATTCCTGCGCTGCCCTCGACTCCGTTCGGGATGACGTGTAGTCAATCGGCAGCTAGTTTCAGGAGTTCGTCGACGAGCCGGGCAGCGGCATCGGGGCGGCTCGTCGACCGGGCGGCAGCAGACATCGTGGCCCGGTGGTCGGAATCATCGATCAAGGCAAGGATTTCCTGTCGCATTCGTTCGGGGGTCGCGTCCAGTTGATCGATGACGATGGCGGCGCCGACGTTACCGAGGATGCGGGCGTTCTTCCGTTGCTCATCGCCCCAGGTGCCGGGAAGCGGCATCAGTATGGCGGGCAGGCCGAGGTAGCCAAGTTCGCTGACAGTTCCGGCCCCTGAGCGGGCGACGACCAGATGGGCCATGGCGTAGACATCGGGCAGCTCGGCGCGAACGAAATCGACGATGTGGTACCGAGCGGCAAGCTCCGGCGCCATCGTCGATTTCTTGCGGTTCAGGCGCTCGAAGTCCGGATTGGCGGTCGCGGGCCCGACCTGGTGGAAAACCTGGGCGCGTTCGAGGAGTTGTTCAAGGATCGCTTCAATTCGCTCGTTCAGGGGCGATGCGCCGAGCGCGCCGCCCGTGACGTAGATGACCGGGAGATCCTTGGTGAAGCCGGCAAACTGGCGCCCGCGTTCTGTGGATCCGTTGTTGAGCGAGGAGCGAACCGGGTTCCCGGTGACGACGACATTCCGGTGGCGCTGGCGAGCCAGCGAAGCGGTTTCCTCAAATCCCACGGCGAAGGTCTTGGCGAACCGCGAGGCGGTCTTGTTGGCGATCCCGATCTGGGCGGTTTGCTCGTGAGTCAGGACTGGGGCCCGGCGGGCACCGGCAACAACGGTTGGTACGCTGACGGCGCCGCCCGTGCTGTAGATGACGTCGGGGCGGAAGGCGCGAACGTGGCGCCAGGCCTGGGCGATGCCGACGGGTACACGCATGGCGTCGGTCAATGTCTGGACGGCGATGTAGCGGCGGAGCTTGCCGGACTGGATGGCGATGAACGGGATGTCATTGGTGGCAGCCACGCTTCGTTCGACGCCCTTATGACTGCCAACCCAGAGCCCTTCGAATGGCTGTTCGCGGAGGCGGAGTTCCTCGATGACCGCTGCGGCAGGTAACACATGGCCACCGGTGCCACCGCCGGCGATGAGGATTCGAAGTGGTCTGGATGCGGATGTCACGATTTGAAACTCCTGAGTTGAAGGTGCGCTCGAACCGGGATACAGGAGTCATTGGCTGGCGTCGCTTCAGATTTCTCGAAGCCCGCGTGTCCAGAAGATCCAGCGGGGCCGATCAGCAGCTCGAAATGACAAGTCCTGATCGCGGAAGGTGCCATATGCCCGGATCGGGGCCGGACCGCAGAGAGTATAGCCGGGAGACGGCCCCCGGGCGTGATACCATCCACAGGCGTTCGACCGGCGATTGCGGAAAGCGACACTTACCTGATTTCCACTCAATCGACACCTCAACCGGAGCCGGAAAGGAAAGGCCTGGCCTGGTCACGGGTGGCGACCCACATCGGTTCGATCATGGTGACCGTGGTCGTGCTCGATCAGGTGGCCAAGGGCCTCGTGGTCGGCTGGATCGGTCCGGATCAATCGTCCCACCGCTGGGAAATCGTCGATCCCTGGCTGGCATTCGAGTATATCCAGAACACCGGTGCGGCCTTTGGCATCCTGGCCGGACGAGTGTGGCTGCTAGCTAGTTTGGCAATCGTAGTCGCCGTAGGCTTCCTGCTCGCGTTCCGGAGTTCCATGCCAGACAGCGCCTGGTTGCGGCTGAGCCTCGGGCTCGTGATCGGCGGCGGGATCGGGAACTTTCTCGACCGCCTGCGACTTGGGTACGTGATCGACTTTGTTGCCGTTGGAATCTGGCCGAAGTTCAATCTTGCCGATTCCGCCATTACCATAGGGTTGGTCATGCTGGCGTTGACCGCCCTGCGCGAAGGGATATCCCGGGAGCACATCACATGACACACACAGGACCGGCCGAAACTCCAGCGCAAGCGGAGGTTGACGAGCGCGAGTTCGAGCTCTTCGACTTCTATCCCCAGCGATCACACATCGGGATCCGGCTCGATCGCTTCGTGGCCGATGTGATGACCGATCTCAGCCGGACCTATTTGCAGACACTCATCGACGAAGGCCAGGTGCTTGTCGACGGTCAATCGCGGCGAGCGGCATTCAAGATCACGCCGGCGACCAACGCCACGTAGTGCTTCTCGACTGACCGTCCTTGCCACTGTTCGACCAGGCCCGTCTGCGACCGGTCCGTCTTGGCCACGATCATCACCCCCGACGTGTCCTTGTCAAGC